>JAFTFD010000118.1 GCA_017449745.1 Lachnospiraceae bacterium | reverse complement strand
TCGGTGGCTTTCATATGTGATTTTCAAAGTACTCTGGCCAGAGATGGCTGGGGTATTTTTGTTTGGTAGTAAATTTCTCGCCACTACCATTATCCCCATTTCAAAGTTAACAGACTATCCGGTCATTAATTAATCGCTTACGATATTCTCTACTTCGTCCATGCTCCACTCCAACTGCTACAACCCTTTTGACTATGTATACGATGAAGACGGGAATGTGGATGAGACGAGAGTGTCGTCCATGATTGCCATGTTCTTGAAGAATGCCGGAAACATGGAAGAAGCGAAGGCTGCCAGCGGGGACAAGTTTTGGGACCAGGCGGCAAAAGCACTCCTGCACGCACTCGCGATGTACCTGCTTGAGTTCTGTCCGCCGGAAATGCACAACATGTACGAGATGCTCGTTTTGGTGCAGAAGGGCAAACAGAACGAAAATGACAGGGGAGGAGACGGGCAGACGGGGCTCGGGCGGATCTTTGAGAAGGCAAGGAAAAAGAACAAGGATGCGCACTGCTTTTCATCCTACGATACCTTTAACCTGGCCCCCGCGAGGACGGCGAACAGTATCCTCATCTCCGCCGGCGTTGACCTGAACATGTTCAACCAGGATAAGGTCAGGAACATGACCACAACCTCCTACAAGGTGCAGGCAAGGTCGATCGACGGAAAGATCCGCTCGTTCTGCAGGGACAGCGACGGGCAGCTCATCCGGGATGATGACAATCTGGATATCCGCACCATCGGTGACAGAAAGACCTGTATTTTCATCAATATCCCGCAGGCGGACCCCACCTACAACTTCCTTGTCTCCATGCTGTATTCCCAGATGTTCGAAGCGCTTTACGGCAGGGCGGAGAAGATATGTCCGAGAAAGTACATGGTCATCAATAAATACGGTGATCCCATCCTCTCCATGATCGATTCGGAAGAAGACGCCGTACGCCTGATCAAACTGTATAAGGATGCAAAGGTAAAGAAGATCAAGGAACACGGGCAGGACATGTTTTATATTACAAACTCATCCGCCCCGAAGCGGTTCTGGATTCCGGGTTCCAAAGGCGGAAAGCTCCAGAAGGTCTATTCGGAGAAATCCGGGCAAAAGTACTTAAAGGAATTTGACGATGCAAAGATCGTACAGGGAAAAGGCAAGCTCCCGTGGCATGTACAGTGCCTCCTAGATGAGTTTTCCAATATCGGGTCCATTCCTTCCTTCCCGCAGAAGCTCGCCACCATGCGTAAGTATGAGATCTCCTGTATGATCGTTCTCCAGTCTATCGCCCAGCTGAAGAACAAGTATGACAAGCTGTATTCCGATATCCTGTCCAACTGCGACTGCACGATCTTCCTCGGGTCTTCCGACCCGGAGACCTGCAAGTATGTATCCGACAGGCTCGGAAAGAAGACTATTATCGTAAAACAGCACAGCTACAGCAGCAAGGGAAGCAATACGGGATACAACGTATCGGACAGGGAGCTCCTTACCGTAGAGGAAGTTTCAAGGCTTGATAATGCCAAAAGTATCGTCATGGTTAACGGAGAGCGGCCGTTCCTTGCGACCAAATATAAAGCCCTGGACCACCCGAACTGGAAGAAAACGGGAGACGTGGATGCAAAGCAGCAGCTCGAGGCGGCGGATTTTACGACCTGCCAGGAGAAAGCGCTCAGTATCCACGGGGATGCATACGCAACGATGAACGCACTGTTGAACGCCATTGGAGGTACAGACGAGAAAGGCAAAGGCGTCATGGGGCAGGAGCAGACCGTTACAAGCCCTGTGGATGCCGTCAATAAGGCAGGCGGGAATGTATCGAACATAGCGGAAGCCGCCGACGCGGTACAGCCCGTCCAGGGGAACTTTGACATGCTCTCCATGGTAGATATGGAAGATGACCTGCCGCCAGTACAGCCTTCAATCCCGGTCGGAAGTGACATACCAAGGCGCGGGGCCCATGACCACAGCGGCAAGGGCAGCGGCGGGAATACAGGCAAATCCGCGGCATCGGTCGTCAGCCGGCGATCAGCCCCGGAAGCATAAATGTGCAGATTTTTCCTGAAAACCCGTTCTGTGATAGTTAGAAACGAAAGAAACTGACATATTTGAATTGAGGACGCGATGAACGAATCTTATTTTCGCTCCCCAAATGCGTGACGCTCGAGGAAATTTATAGAAAAGGAGATATCTCATTATGAAAGCTTTAACGCTCAAACAGAAGGCAAAGAAAAAGGCCTTCGACATTGCAACACTGGCTTATGTCGGCGCGATGTCCGGACTTGCTCCGGTATTTGCCGGCGAGACAGACGGTGGTCTTAACATCACCGGAGTTACGATCAACGACAGCGGCAACACTGCGGATACTTTCGTGGCAAGCCTTGCCGGTATCGTAATGAAGGTCGCACAGTACGGCGGTGTCGTCCTGATGCTGTGGGGCGCTGTCATGTTTGGTTTTGCTATCAAGAACGACGAGCCCGAGTCCAAGCAGAAAGCACTGATGTGCGCTATCGCAGGTGTCGTGCTGTTCTTCCTCAGAAGCATCCTTCAGGGAGCTGGCATCATCACCACAACCTGATCACTCAGGACGTTCGCCGCTGATATACGGCGAGGAATGTTGTTTCATGACCACAACGGCGTGGCAGACGCCACGCCGTTATTTTTGGAGTAAAGACATGAGAAGAATAAACGTATTTCAAAAATCCAGAAACCTTCCGGGATATGTATGCCAGTTTATCCCCGGGGTCATTTCCATGGTTTATTCTAATACGATGCCTGTATTTGCCGAAATTCCGGATGTCCATGTGCCGGCGTCAAGTTCGACCACGGACCTGGTAGGAAAGATGGGCGGCCTGATGCTCAAGATCGCTGAATACGGCGGGACCGTAGTGATGTTATGGGGCGCCGTGATGTTTGCCTTCTCATTAAAAAACGATGACCCTGATTCGAAGCAGAGAGGTT
>JAFTFD010000117.1 GCA_017449745.1 Lachnospiraceae bacterium | reverse complement strand
TTTCGGGGGTTCCCCGAAACAATCTGCCCCGAGTCAGGCTGATTACGCGGGAAGGTTATACTAAATTCGGGGGTTCCCCGAAACTATCTGCCCCGAGTCAGGCTGATGACGCGGAAAGGTTCTACTAAATTCTGGGATGCCCCGAAACTATCTGCCCCGAGTCAGGATGATGACGCGGAAGGTTCTACTAAATTCCGGGGTGCCCCGAAACTATTTGCCCCGAGTCAGGATGATGACGTCGGAAGATTCTACTAAATTCTGGGATGCCCCGAAACTATCTGCCCCGAGTCGAATTTCATCGTTAGCAATTTATATTAAATTTACAAGCTGAACTGGGAATAGCAGCAGTGCGCAGAATACAATTGGTTCACTAAGAAACCAATCGGAGTCAAACTATGAAAATGTTATGGCGCCTCAGCCAGGAGGCAATCAGATACAGAGGGCTTTATATCATTGCGATCATGGCGACCTTAGGGCTGACCCTGGTCAACCTTGCGGCTCCAAAGGTCCTCTCGTCCATGACGGGAATCGTTGAGAGAGGTGTGGACGAAGCAGGTCTTAGAAGGATCTATGGGCTGACCGTGATCCTGATCACTTTATATCTTCTGAGAGTGCTGTTCCGGTTCCTCAGCAATTACCTTGCGCACAAGGCGGCATGGTACCTGGTCGGCGATCTGCGGACCAGGACATATGACAAGCTGGAGCATATGCACCTTGGATATTTACACGATAAGCAGACGGGTGACCTGATGAGCCGCATCGTGAATGATACAAGGGATTTTGAACTGCTGTACGCGCATATTATCCCGGAGAGCATAACGAACCTCGTGACCTTTGCGGGCGTTTTGATCGTGCTGCTGTTTATCAACTGGAAGCTGGCGCTGATCACTTGCGCACCGATCCCGCTGATTCTGGTCTCCGGAGTGATTTTTGCAAAAAAAGTGCGGCCGTTTTTCCGCATTTCTCAGACAAAGATGGGAGAGCTGAACGGGAAACTTCAGGATAATCTCTCTGGCATCCACGAGATCCAGTCCTTCGGAAGAGAAGAGTATGAGACAGGGCGCGTGAATGACAGAAATTTTGAGCATGTGCGCGCTATGCTGCAGGCTCTTAAGATCAGTGCGGTCTTTCATCCTTCGGTCGAATTTATATCCTCCCTTGGAACGATCCTGGTCGTGGCGTTTGGCGGCTATCTCGCCTATACGGACGGCCTGAAGGTGGAAGATATCGTTGCCTTTCTTTTGTATTTGTCACTGTTCTACGGACCCGTCACAGGTCTTGCGACGCTCCTTGAGAATATGCAGCAGTCGATGGCAGGCGCAGAGCGCGTACTGTTTATTCTGGATTCTCCTTATGAGATCCAGGACAAGCCAGGTGCAGAGGACCTTAAAGATGTGCAGGGCGGCATCGATTTTGAGGAGGTGAGTTTCTCTTATAATGAGGACGAACCGGTCCTTAAGGACGTCTCTTTCCACTGCGAACCCGGCCAGATGGTTGCCCTGGTCGGCCCGACAGGTGTGGGAAAAACAACGCTGACCCAACTGATTTCCAGGTTTTATGAGCCTTCTTCAGGAAAAATAAAGATCGACGGAAAGGATATCCGGGACGTCACGATCGAGAGCCTCAGGAAGAATATCTCGCCTGTGCTGCAGGACACCTTCCTTTTCAATGGAACCATTGCAGAAAATATCGGCTATGCGCGTCCGGATGCAGGACTTGAGGAGATCCGCGCCGCGGCCAGGGCAGCAAATATCGATGCGGATATCATGGCAATGACGGATGGTTATGAGACGCAGGTCGGAGAGCGCGGCGTGAAGCTCTCGGGCGGCCAGAAACAGAGGATCGCCATCGCCAGAGCGGTGCTTCGAAATTCTCCGATCATTATCCTGGATGAAGCAACGGCATCCGTAGACGTAGAGACCGAGCAGCAGATCCAGAAGGCGATCGCCGGGATCGCGGGAACAAGGACGATCATTGCTATCGCGCACAGGCTTTCCACAGTGCGCAATGCTGACAGGATCCTGGTGATCGAGGGCGGAAGGGTAGTTGAGTCCGGTACCCACGACGAGCTGATCGCCCAGGGCGGAAGCTATGCCAGAATGGCAAGTATTCAGGCTGGTGCGACGGGAGGGGTTGTGTAATACAACAACTGCAACATGAAGAAAACTGAAAACAAGTTATGTCCATGTTCGGCCAGCCCGGGGAAGAAACGTTCCGGAAATGGATGAATATCTGCGGAGGGATCGTTGTTTTCTTTGCAATCGTCTTCATGGGAACTTATATGCTGAGACGCCGGTATAAGGATGCTGATTATTCTGAAGAGGCAGAGCCGGCTGAATAGTGAAGTGCTAATTGAGCTCAAATTATAAAATACACATTGCGTATTCATGCTTGAAGTGATATTATTGAACACACAATGTGTATTTTCTTTTGGGGGAATATACATCGTCTGAATAATAAAGAAATAGTTAGTACAACCAATGATATCATGCCGATAAATCATGATCAGGAAAACAGGAGGAGCATTTATATGGACCCGGAGACAAAGATGAAGATAACAGAATTGCGCGAGAGCACGGGAATGAATCGAAGAGAGTTCTGCGAGTATTTTAAGATCCCATACAGGACTGTGACAGAATGGGAGAGAGATAATCGCCATGCACCCGATTATGTCATCAGACTCCTCGAGTATTATATCCGAATGGAAGGGTTGGCGAAGGTGGCAGACGCTTCGGCAAAAGAGGATGAACGGGCAGAATGACATTTCACATCAACAAGGACGTCAAACACGCAGCAGTCTATAGGATCCCGGCGGCAACAGCAGTGATCATATTGTACTTCAGCATTTTCGCATTGCTGAAGAACATGGTCTCGCTGGAAAGCGCAAATAGAATAAACAACACCATAGCTGCGATGATCTCGGAGGAGGAAAACGCCGCGGAGAAGGATGGTACCTTTGATGGTACCTTTCAGACGCTGTGGGAGCCGGTTCCAGTAAAAGATCCTTCATTCGGGAGCGAAAGAGTTACGGAAAGCACTTCTTACGATAGTGAACAAGTCCTGGAAAGCACTTCTTACGATGATGAGCAAGACCTGGAAAGCAATTCTTACGATAGTGAACAAGTCTTGGAAAGCATCCCTTATGATGAGCATGAAATTGTCTCGAATACGACATTTGCTTACGAAATGGAGGATTCCCAGGAATCTGCGGTCTTTTTACTGCCAGAGCAGTCAGCTTCGGAACAGAGCGTTTATGAACAATTAACTATAAATGAAGATGATCATAGTTCTTTTGCACATTTGAAGGCGGTAAATCCGGACTTTGTATGCGTTCTGGAGGTGCCGGCTATAGGCCTGCAGTATCCTGTCGCGGCCAGCCATGACAATACAGAGTATTTGTCCATCATGTTCGACGGCACGGAGAACCCGTCGGGGAGCCTTTTTCTGGATATGGCAGCTGACCGGGAATTCAGGGACAGGCACACGATCATTTTCGGGCATAATATGCGAGATGGCTCTATGTTCGGGAGTCTAAAACAGTTTGCGCAGGACTTCACACTTGCACAGCAGAACCCGGAGATCGCATTAAAGACAGAAGAGGGAACTCTGAATTATCAGATCTTCGCTTTTCATACGGCAGATCCCGGAGACAGCGTGCTGTATGGACTGCCCGAAACGGATGCAGAATATGACGAGTGGCTGGACCGAGTCAGGGGAAAAGCTGCCTGGGCCAATGAGAACCTTTGGGGAGAGATACAGAGAGTGCGGCCGGATGTCCTGACGCTTTCGACATGCTGGGGAAACGACCACAGGAATAATTTTGTCGTTCATGCAGTGCGAGTCGAATAGAAGGATTGATTTGAGACTTTCTTTACCGTAAAATTTCTGCAGATATATTTTTGTGTCATATTCTGTGTTTCTCCATGGCTTCAATAACAGGGTCAAAAGATGGATAACGGCAGAGCTTTGCGAGCAAGAACATAACGTTAATTCAAGGGGTAATTTAAATGAAAGCTATTTCAGTTTCCATGGAGCACAGGCCGAAGATCCGTTACTGGATCCCGGCGGCCTCAGTTGACGAAAAGGATCTGCGGCAGGAGATCCGGGCACTGTGCGATCGGGGCTTTGGAGGAATCGAGGTCGTGGTCCTTCAAATGGTACCGGCATCCATTTTGCAGTCAGATGACGGCTGGGGAACAGAGCATTGGAACCACGTAGTAGAGATCCTGAATGAGGAAACCTCAAAACTTGGGATGACACTGGATCTGGCCGCTGGTCCGGGATGGCCTCTTGCTTCGCCTGCACTCCTATTCGCAGATGCACCGGGTGCTCTGACGGAGCTTACCTATGGATACCAGTTTGTTCGCGGTGGGGATGTCTGGTGCGGACCTCTTCCGGGAAGACGCGTTCAGCATGATGAGGGAACTCCGAAGCGGATCGCTGCGATGGCATACAGGGCAGATACTTCTGATCCGGAAATTGCCCAAAAAGCAGGTACTAAGGAAAAGACATCTTTCGGCGAGCGGGAGATTCGACAGCCATTGATCGCGGATTCATACATCTGTCTTGACGATAAGATACGGATCGGTTCAGACGGCAGAGAAGAAATGAACTGGAAAGCGCCAGGCGGTACCGAAGAAACCTGGGTCGTGCTGGCATTTTGGGAGCAGCCTGCCGTCCAGAAGATCAACGGAGGGCAGACTTATGTCATCGATCACCTGAGTAAGGCCGGAGCTAAAGCTATGGCAGATTATTGGGAACCGGTTCTGGAAAGCCATCAGTACGACGCTATGGAGTCCCTGTTCTGTGATTCGCTGGAGTATGAAGTCGCCTTGGATTGGACGCCTGGCCTGCTTCAGGCATTTCGCGAGAGAAGAAACTATGATCTGATTCCGTTCCTGCCGTTTCTCGGAACACTGCAGCTGTTCCCGGCGGGAGATGTGCCAGCCTGGAATTCTGTTCCGGGGTCGATCAGAGAACAGGTGAACAATGATTTCTCTGAAGTTCTGACACAGCTGTACTGTGAGAATCATCTGAACGGACTTGAAAAGATGGCGGAGCGCTTTGGTAAAACGATCCGGTATCAGGTCGCTTATAACAAACCATTTGAAGAGGAGCGATGCGGCCTGTATGTTGGGATACCGGAGAATGAAGCACTCGGTCGGGCGCAGCTTGACGGACAGCGCCTCATGGCAGCTGCTGCGCATCTGGGACGCAAAAAACGCTATTCTTTTGAGTGCGCCGCTGAGTTCGGCCATAATTACGGGCAAAGCTATGAGGACCTGTTCTGGTGGGTGAAGCGCAGTTTGATGAGCGGCATGAATGCGCAGGTGCTCCATGGCGGATCATATTCAGGAAAGTGTTCCGGTTCACATCCTGGAAATGAACTGGACACAATGATTCAGTGGCCCGGGTACATGGGCTTCGGAACATTTGTTTCCAATGATTGGAACCGGACACCGGATCTTATTCATGCACGGGGGTGCCTAGACGCAATCGCAAGGCTTAACGCAGTATTTCGCAATAAAGCTCGCGTAGACTGTGCCATGTTCCGACAGAGCTACTGCAACGACGGACTCGGTGCGGAGCATATGAACTACTGCGACAATGGTCTTCTGGAAAACGCCGGATACAGTTATGAATTCCTTTCTGAGTTCCTGCTGTCATTACCGGAGGCGGATGTGAAAGAGGGGCAGATAGACCCATGCGGTGTCGGATACCGCGTTTTGATCGTACCGCCGCAGGAGCGAATGTCCGGGACTGCTATGGGCAGGATCCTGGAATTATCCGAAAAGGGACTGCCGGTAATTCTGGCCGGTCCGGCACCAAAGGAACCGATGTATTACAGCGAAGTGAGAACTGAGTCCGGGCGGGGTGCATGGGAAGGCATGCGTGACCGGCTCTGGTCTTCCCCGGCAGCAAATGTGATGCACGCAGCGGACCTGTCCGATGTCCCGCTTGTACTTGCTTCCTGCGATATTTTGCCTCGTGCTGGTGTATCGGGCGGTACGAACCTGGTGACTGCCGTACGTGAGGATACTGATCAAAACCGCTGCTGGACGGCAATTTACAAGTATGATCCCATAGAGTTTGCGGCTTCGGTTGATCCCAGGGGCATTCCTGCATCTATACGGCCTGCTTATCGCCGTCCGGGAGCGGTTTCTGCCCAACGTATTCAAGTGACGCTGCACGGATGCGGAAGGGTATGGCGTTACGATTATTGGACGAACACATTCCGTGAAGAAAAGTTCTCTTATACAGGGAACGACCGGATGGTCGGAACAGTAATGATAGAGGAGGATGAGCTGATCATCCTCTGTGTAGACGGTAATGAGCAGCCTCCGGTAATGATTCCGACTGAACAGCCAGAACTGCCGGGACAGACAAATCGGCCAGAACAGGCAAACCAGAAAGAACAGGCGGAGTGCACAGAACAGCCGGCAGGAACAGTCAGGTTTGACAGCCTTCAGCTGCAGGCATTCGGACCTTTTGTGCCAGGAGAAACATCCTTCCTGTGCAGCCAGTTCTCTGAAGAAACAGCTTATAAAACAATATTCAGCGAAGGCGAACCGGTCAAAGCATGGAAAGACCTGGATCCGTCGCTGCAGGCTTTTTCCGGCCGGGGTATATATGAAGGTATCCTGCAGATCGACCGGCTCCCCGGAGAGGGCGAGCGGCTGATCCTGCGCCTGGGAGATGTGTGCGACACCTTTATCGTTGCAGTAAACGGAGAAAAAGCACCCTTCCCTGACCAGGTAAAGAAAGAATCGGATCTGACCGGCCTTGTGCATGCAGGAGAAAACAGATTGCGCATTGAGGTGGTATCGGAACTATACAACGCAGTTCTTGGCGCAGCGGGTAATCAGAACATGGCTGATCCGATGCAGTTTAAGCCTCACAGCTATGGAATAATACCGACAGCCGAAAAGCCTGTGGAAGTCGTACTGGTGAAGTGAAAGTATAATAATAGAGGCAATCTTGGACGTACAGCCGGACTAACAGCTGAAAAATAAAAGCATTGCATTCTTGTGGCATCTAATGGTATAATCTACAGGCTGTGTATGAACAGTGCCGTCAATGGAACGATCCTTTGCGAAGCATATCTATGTGCTGACTGTTTATACAGGTGGGTGAGCTGATGATAGATCATCAGCGAGAGCGCTTACACGAAGGAGGAAATTGAACATGAGAACAGAGGTCCAGCCGAAGTATTACGAGTGCACTGTTACATGCAACTGCGGAAATACATTCGTCACAGGTTCCACAAAGCCTGAGATCCACGTCGAGGTCTGCTCCAAGTGCCATCCTTTCTATACAGGACAGCAGAGAGCATCCAGCGTGAAGGGTCGTATCGACAAGTTCAACAAGAAATACGGTCTTGGCTGAGAAAAAGGAATCGTATAGAGTTATTATGCGGTCAGAGGATCGGAGCTTTGCTCCGGTCCTTTTTCTGAATTCAGGCAAAATGAGACAGAGGGGGCAATGGGACAATGGGGGCAGTCACTTTGTCCCAATGGGACAGGGGGACAGTTACTTTGTCCCAATGGGACAGAGGGGTCAGTCACTTTGTCTCATTTAGCCTGAGAACATAGGAAACGGCAAAATAATAAAGAGTTGGAGTCAAAATGGCAAAACTAAGCAAGGACACGATCCGCCAATACCTTGGCACAAAGGGCTTCTACCTGAAGGTCTGTGCGATCGCGCTGCCGATCGCGGCCCAGAGCCTGATCACGATCGGCGTGAATATGATGGATACGATCATGCTGGGATCGCTTGGGGAGATCGCAATATCGGCTTCTTCCCTGGCGAACCAGTTCATTACGATCTATCACATTGCCTGTATGGGCATCGGTATGGGAGCCTCGGTACTGGTCTCCCGGTTTTTCGGAATGGAAGACTGGAATTCCCTTAAAAAGGCGATCACGATCATGCTGCGCCTGTGTATCGGATTTGGCCTGTTGTTCATGTTTGCGACGATCTTTTTCAAAGCGCAGATCATGAGGATCTATACGCCTGATCCGCAGATCATTGAGCAGGGAGTCTTGTATTTTACATGGTCCATTCCGACTTATCTGCTGCTTGGGCTGTCGCTGGACTGCACGCTGGTACTGCGCAGCATCGGAAAAGCGCAGGTTCCGCTCATAACCTCGATCGTCAGCTTTTTCTCCAATATTTTCTTTAACTGGATGTTTATCTTCGGTAAGCTCGGAGCGCCCAGGATGGAAGTGGCAGGTGCCGCGCTGGGAACACTCCTGGCAAGACTCATCGAGTGCACGATCATTCTGACATATTTCTTCCACGTGGAAAAACAGGTCAGATACCGCATAAGAGATCTGTTTACCAGCTGCAGGGATCTGGTCGGAGAGTATTTCCGAATCAGTATTCCGGTACTCATCAGCGATACGATCATGGCACTAGGAAACAGCGCGATCGCGATCATCATGGGGCATATCGGAGCGGCTTTTGTCTCGGCGAATTCGATCACAGCGGTCACGCAGCAGCTCACAACTGTCCTGACGCAGGGAATCAGCCAGGCCAGCTGCATTATCACGGGCCATACCCTTGGGGAAGGAGATGTTGAGAGGGCACAGAGAGAAGGCTATACATTCACGATTTTCGGTGCGATCCTCGGAATGATCGCATGCTTTATCATCCTGCTGATCAGTAAGCCGGTGATCGGCCTTTACAACATCACAGAAGAGACGCAGGCGATTGCGATGCAGCTGATGGAGGCGATCGCATTGATCCTTGTTTTCCAGTCGACCAACTCGATCCTGACAAAGGGCGTGCTGCGCGGCGGCGGAGACACCAAATTCCTGATGGCGGGAGATGTGCTGTTTTTATGGATCGCATCTGTTCCGCTCGGGATCCTGGCGGGACTCGTGCTGCATCTGCCGGCATTCTGGATCTATTTCTTCATGAAGATCGACCAGATCCTGAAATGTATCTGGTGCTGGAATCGCCTCAGAAGCGGTAAATGGATCAAAAAGATCCAGGGCGCGAATCAAAGATAACAATAGAAGCTATTTTGCTATATGTCTCACCTTTCACAAAACGTGGAGGGTGAGTTTTTTTTGCTACTTTTGTTTTATAGAAACGCGCATGTTGTATTGACGATGTTTTGTCAGACATTATAATTAATAGATAGAGAATTGTTTCTGCGCATTCTGTGCGCTGAAACTTTTATGACTGCTGGAATTTTGTTGGCAAGGAGGTCGTAAATGAAAAGGTACAGGAAGTTTATAGGCTGGCTTTTAGCTGTATCACTGTTTGGCGGACTGGTGGCAGTACATCTTCCGGTCTATGCCGCAGAAGAGACAGATGAGACCCAGATCATTGAGGAGACTTCGGAAGCTAAGGATGAAGAAACAGCGGAATCCGAAGCCAAAGAGGAAACTGCAGAAAAGGAAGCAGCTGTAGAAGAAGAGGAGAAGGCTGAAGAACCTGCGGCAGAGGAAATCGAAGAGGTTACTGAAGAGCAGACCGAGCCGATTGAAATCTCAGAAGAGCTCCCGGAAGAAAAGATCTATGATGATTATGAGTATCAGGGAGACTATCTCTGGTACGAGCCGCAGGAGTCTCTCGGCGGTGCGGCCATGGCGGACGTCATGGCTTCCATGGGTGTGACCATGATGGACTTTGAGGCTTACACAAAGTCTGAGATCGGCGAGTACGCCTGGAACTCTTTTGTCCCGTATATGGAGTACGGCGATGACATTACCAACGAAGACAATATTGCTTATTGGGCTTCTTTGGGAATGAAATATGAGTTCCATGACGAAGACGATCCTGCACATCAGTGGATCAGCATGGTGCCGATCGAAGATGTGGAAGCTGCACCCGAAGAGGAAACAGCAGAAGAAACTGCACCTGAAGAGGAAGCAGCACCGGCAGCAGAGGAAGCCGAGCCTGCAGAAGAGGCACCAGCAGAAGAAGCAACCGAAGAGACTGCACCCGAAGAGGAAGCAGCAGAAGAAGCCGAGACTGCAGAAGAGGCACCGGCAGAAGAACCAACCGAAGAGGCTGCACCCGAAGAGGAAGCAGCAGAAGAAGCCGAGCCTGTAGAGGAAGCACCAGCAGAAGAACCAACCGAAGAGGCTGCACCTGCAGAGGAAGAAGCTACACCTGAAGAAGAGGCAGCGGAGTCAAAATATCCCGTTCTCTTTGTCTGGCACGGAAATGACAACCCGATCATGCTGGCAGAGCATTACGGATTCGGCGAGCTTGCTGCAGAGAGAAAATGGATCGTGGTCTGCCCGTGGGCGGATAATGACGACATTTATCTTGAAGAATTTGACCGCATTATGGATGTCCTGAGAGCGGAATATCCGATCGATGAGACACGTATTTATACGACCGGATTCTCCAAGGGCGGATTTGTTTCCCAGAGGCTTGCTTTTGAGAGAGCAGATGTGATCACGGCAGCGGCTTCCAATGGTGTCCCTGCCAAGATGCTCTTTAGTCGCGCGATCGGCGAAACAGAAGCATATACAGTAGAGGATTTCACTTTTGAAAAGGCAGTCCCGATCGCATTCTACGGCGGTGAATTTGATCATAACTGGCCGATGGCTCACGAGTCAGAGGACGATATTGAAGGCGTCAACAACTGGCTCACACTGTTCGGACTGGAGGCAGACCAGACTGTTGACATGTCCCATAACCTCAGGAGATTTTCCGATATTCCTGCGGAGAAAAATATGGGACTCTTCTTTGACAGAGCCGGTGAAGTCCATGAGGACGGTATCGACTACTGGACAGGAGAATTCTTAGATAACGATGGTGTTGCTGTGATGCGCTTCACTGAGGCAGCTGGCGCCATCCACTGGCCTACGCACTACATGTGCGTAACGGCAATGGATTTCCTTGAAAATTTTGCTAAGGATTCCGAGACCGGAGAGACTGTTTATACAGGCGAAACGGAAGAT
Organism: Lachnospiraceae bacterium; assembly: GCA_017449745.1. Lineage (GTDB taxonomy): Bacteria > Bacillota > Clostridia > Lachnospirales > Lachnospiraceae > CAG-791. The sequence goes on along the minus strand of JAFTFD010000117.1, from coordinate 3,232 downwards.
TTTTCCGACATGACTTATATGAGCCCTGACGGCTGGAATATCCGCTACAACGCGAATGTCATCGAGTCGTCTGAGGTCGATGAGCATACTGCTCAGTTTGTCTACCTTGGAGAATCCGCGGGCACCAGCATGGTTACCGTGTCCTATGTTACGGATAAACAGCCGGAAGAGCTGCTGTATGAAGTGATTGAGCCCTGGGGACGCAGTGAGGATGTCTTCAGGACAGAAGGATTCTTCCCCGGAACAGACGACAAATGGGGATACTGGAGGATCCTGAATCCCGAAGAGGGTAATGAAGGTTCGGGACTTGCGCAGACCGCGATCGCAGGCGAGTATAACGGCGGCGTCCTCCTGTTCCAGATCACGGCACATTTGAGCGGCGTTGATGCCATCGATGTTCCGATGAATGATACTCTGGCGGAACTGGTGAACGGGATCACTTACGAAAACTTTGAGCCGCAGACAATGTATGATTATTTCCCCGGAAAATATGTCCGCCAGAACACGGAAGAAATTGAAGGGGAAGAGGTGACAAGTGAAAACAGCATCATCCTGAATGAGGACCATACGGGAACGCTCTCCCTCCAGGATGAGGTCGGGATCCTTTGGGGGTCCATCGAGCTGATGGCGGCAGATGGAAGCTTCGAGTACGAATACGACATTGAGGGAGAAAACCTGTATCTCAAGATAGAGGATGACTGGCTGGAGTTTTCCAAAACAGCAGAAACTGCAGAAGAACCCGCAGAAGAGGCAGAAGCAGAACTTGCTGAAGAATCTGCAGAAGAGGCAGAAGCAGAACCTGCTGAAGAAACTGCAGAAGAGGCAGAAGAAGCTGATGCCCCGGCAACCGCGGCTCTCATAACAGAGGGCGGGTCTCCCTGGATAAACACTGACCTTAAAGAAAACATCCATGAAGAGGCGGAGCTGTCTCCTAAAGACGATTACCATCTGTTTGTTAATTATGACTGGCTTAAGAAGACAGAGATCCCCAGCGGCTACACTGGTTACAGCATCTTTGAAGAAGTGCAGGAGAACACGGATGAAAAAGCAAAAGCAGTCCTGACAGATGATTCTCTTGAAGGACATAACGCGAAGCTCGTTCAGCAGCTGTACAACGCCTTCCTTGACTGGGATGCCAGAAATGAAGCCGGCGTTGCACCTGCGGAAAAGACCGTGGAAGAGATCAAAAGTATTGATTCTATTGACGCGCTCTCCGCGTTCATCTGTGATCCGGAAAAGAGCCTCCTTGCTCCGGTCTTTGTAAGCATGGGCAATATGAAAGGGCTGGAGGACTCCTCCAGATATATTACTGCTATTGCAGGGGAGTCCATGATCCTCAGTGATGCGGCGGAATACAGCGATCGTACCGAGATGGGCGAGCGCATCTACGAAGCGAGAAAGAAACTGGTCGCAGAACTGCTGCCGCGCTTTGGATACACCGAAGAAGAAGCTTTACAAATGTATGAAGATACGCTGGCTCTGGAAGGAAAATTAGCCGAAGTATCCATGACGAGCGCGGACATGATGAGTCCTGATTTTTATGCAAGGATCAATAATGTGGTCTCTCCCGAAGAGCTGGCGGAGATGTCCCCTGTTTATCCGATGATGGAACTGATCGACAGCAGCGGATACGGGGAAGCAGACAAATTCCTTGTCATCGAGCCTTCGTATATCAAACGGGTCAACGAACTGTATACGGAAGAGAATCTGGAATCGATCAAGGCACATATGATCGTACATTTCGTTATTTCTATGGCTTCAGAACTGGACGAGGAAGCTTACGAGGCTGTGATCAACTCCGATAATATGATCAACGGAACTGACGGAAGAGAGCCGGATGAGAGAGCGGCCTTTAACCTTGTAAGGAGCCTTCTTGCTTCGCCTATGGACCAGGCATACCTGGAAGCCTATGATGCAGCAGAGACAAAAGGAAAAATATATGAACTCTGCGAACAGATCCTGGATGTTTATCGGGAGATGCTGAAAGAGGAAGACTGGCTCTCAGAGGAGACCAGGGAAAAGGCAATCGAAAAACTCGATAATATGACCATCAATTCGGTCTATCCTGATAAATGGGAAAATTACGACAGCCTTGATATTGAAGGCCTTTCCTATTATGAAGCTCTTAAGAAGATCATACAGTTCAATCACGGCCTGGATGTAGAAAAAACCAATCAGGCGCCGGATCCCGAAATTTGGAGCGAGATAGATATCCTGGAAGCGAATGCATACTATGATCCATCCGACAATTCCATTAATCTCATCCTGGGACTTCTTTCAGATCCTTTTTATAATGAAGACAGCTCGCAGGAGCAGCTCCTGGGAATCATCGGAGCCGTGATCGGCCATGAGATCAGTCATGCATTTGATACGGACGGGGCTCAGTTTGACAAGGATGGTAATTTTGTGAACTGGTGGACCGAGGAAGATTACGAGGCCTTTAGCGCCAGGGCAGACAAGCTCGCTGCTTATTATGACACTATTACGACCTGGGAAGGTCAGCAGGTGGTCGGCAGCAATATCCAGACGGAAGCGATCGCTGATATGGCAGGTATCAAGGCTGTGCTGAAGATCGCAGAGGGAATAGAAGGTTTCAACTACGACGAGTTCTTCCGGTATTATGCATCAGTGTGGAGAGGGATCACTCCCAGAGCACGCGAGTATTATTATCTGACACAGGATGTGCATCCGCTGCCATACCTCAGGACTAATGTTACCTTGCAGCAGTTCGATGAGTTTTATGAGACCTACGGCATAGAAGAGGGCGACAATATGTATCTGGCACCCGAAGACAGAGTGCTGGTGTGGTAACTATAGAAAAGTTAAACTTATTATTTCTTAAAGATCTTTAAAGGCGCTGCCGCACTAAGAAAACTTGGTGCGGCAGCGCCTTTTACAATGTAAATATAAAAGAGGGATTTAGTGCAGTAACAGATATCCTGGTTTGTCAGTTAATGGGATATTTAATGCAGTAATAACCAATATTTGGACTAAGCCATTAAATAAATATGAAACCTATCTTTGCGCTTTATGCCCTATCATGAAATGTATAACAAATCAAGCAAGTCCCGGATTGTTATACATGGCAGTGCCTGAAAATGCATACCAAATCAAGTAAGTCCCGGATTGTTATACACGACAGCCGCCTGGAAATGTATAACAGATCAACCAAGCCCCGGATTGTTATACACGGCATCGGCCTGGAAATGCATAACAATTCAAGTGAGTGCCG
>JAFTFD010000116.1 GCA_017449745.1 Lachnospiraceae bacterium | reverse complement strand
TGAGGCGATCCGGGAGAGCGCAGCCGACTATGTGTCCGGCATCTTCAGAAGGCTGCGGGATCATGAATACAATCCGGAACTGATGCGCCTCTTTGTGACAGGCGGCGGGGCCTGCATGATCAAAAACTTCGGTGATTATGATCCGGAGCGTGTCATCTTCATCGATGATATCCGGGCGACAGCCAAAGGTTATGAGATGCTGGCAAAACGAAAGCTCAGAAAGGCAGGGATGATCGTATGAGCAAGGAGAGAAAGATCATCAATACCAATATCCGTTTGAATCTGACGGATCCGGCAGATCAGGAGGCATGGGAACATCTGCAGCACATGGACCGAAAGAAGTATAAATCCTACAGCCGGGCGGTTGTCGCATCCCTCAATGATCATTTCCGCAGAGAAGAAGCGATTGCATCAGATCCCTATCTGGAGACTAGGCAGAAAGAAGACCTGTTCCTTCAAAGGGTGCTTGAGACCATCGAAACCGGAGCAAAACAGTCTATGCCGATGGTTGTTATGAACAGCCTGATGGAGCTGCTGCGGCCGGCCGCCAGCTGTATAGCGCTTCCATCCATCGCATCCGATCAATCTAAGCCTGTGGATTCGGCCCTCATTTCCGGTAAAGGACAATTCGTTACGAACGCCCCCTGGCAAGCCGTATCCGATCCTCTTCCTGATGCCGATCAGGAAGAAAGCCTGGATGATGCGCTGGATTTTGCCGACAGCTTCTGAACCAACGGTTTTACAGTCATTCCCCAGCAATCAAAAAGGAATCTGGCAGTAAATACACAAGCAGCGACAGCCACAATTCTCTATCCGGAGAAAGTGACAGACAGCGCTGCTGTTTTACTGTCATAACCCTGACCATCTTCGCATCAGAAACATCTTTGACAGCACGAAACATCACTTTTAGCAGAAATGGCCGGATACGGCCGGAAAGGAAACCTATATGAAAAACAATACGATTATGACACCCGAAGAAAAGAAACTGCTACAGGCAAAGCACCGTCTGGAGGAAGCCCAGATGCGTGACCGGGCAAAAGAACGGAAAGCACGGACACGCAGGCTCATTCAGGAAGGAGCGATTCTTGAAAAAATCTATCCAAAAGCCGTGACAATGGATCTGGATGAGCTGGAAGAAGCTCTCTTATGTTGGTTCCAATCATGAAAACAATTATCAGGCGATCAATCGAAAAGCTGATCGAAGACTGGAGGCGTTCCGGGCAACCGGAGCGTCTCTTCTTTTTATCCCGAAGGGCGCACTTACTCACCACCCGCAAAGCGGGCGGTGGTATCCCTCCTTCGTCGGGCACGTGCGCTCTTTACGAACCATCCACCGGATGCTTCTTAAAGAGGGACAGACCATGCCGCAGATCTATTAAGGTCTGGCGTCATGCCCTGTGCAGCTGGCAGTCTGCCGGATGCAGACAGGAACGATGCATGAAGGGATCTTCATACTGTCCTCTCGTTCCTTCCCGTTCTCTTTAAAGACAGAGCCCGGGCCAGCTGCTTTTGCAGGCCGTATCAAAAAAGATCGGCCTGTTTCTTTTGCTGCATCAAAAGAAACAAAACTGCCCGCCCTGCGGGCGGAGAAAGTGATATCTTATGGCAATCTATCACCTTGAAGCGAAGGTCGTAAGCCGCGGTACAGGCCGGTCTGCCTGCGCGGCTTCAGCTTATCTCAGCTGCAGTGCCATCTATAATGATTATGACGGCATTCAGCACGATTACACCAGAAAGAAGGGGCTTGTCTGGGAGGCAGTGTTCCTGCCGGAAACTGCTCCAGCAGACTGGAAAGACCGTGAAAATCTCTGGAATGCCGTAGAGGAGACGGAAAAGACCAAAGACAGCCGTCTGGCCAGGGAGTTCGTTCCGGCTTTGCCGGTTGAACTGAATCCCGAACAATGGAAGGATCTGCTGACTGATTTTATTGAGAACAGCTTTGTGTCCGACGGCATGTGCGCGGACGTGGCAATCCATGACCCCGATCCGCCCGGCCATAATCCCCATGCCCATATCCTGCTTACAGTACGTCCCCTGAATCCGGATGGCACCTGGCAGTATAAGACGGAGAAAGAGTATCTCTGTGTACGGAACGGGGAGGAGCAGGGATTTACGGCTGCTGAATTTAAGACAGCGAAGGCTGAAGGCTGGGAAAAACAATATCAGTACAAGGTCGGAAAAAAGAAACAATATATGGCCCCCTCCGAGGCGGAGGCAAAAGGTTATGTCCGGCTCTCCAAGCATCCGAAGAGCACGAAGTTCGGAAGGCAGAACCCCATCTCCGAGCGCTGGAACAGTGAGGAACAGCTTGTCCTCTGGCGGGAGGCATGGGCCAATGCAGTGAACCGCTCTCTAGAAAGGTATGGCTTTGATGAGCGTGTGGATCACCGCAGCCATGCGGCACGGGGTCTTGACGAACAGCCTACTGTTCACGAAGGCGTAATCGCCCGGGCGATGGAGAATAAAGGGGTCGTATCTGACCGCTGTGAACTAAACCGCCGGATCAAACAGGATAACGCGCTCCTCAGGGAGCTGAAGTCGCAGCTGCAAAAGCTTATGAAAAAGATACAGGTCTCGGTACCATCCATTGCCGAAAAGCTGGAACAGATCCGTATGAGCATGCTTGTTTTTGGCTATCAGGTCATGAATGCAAGACGTTTCATCCGGACAACGAAGGATAACCTGGCGGAATTCAAACCGGACTTTGACCGATATACAAAAGTCACAGAAAAGATCCGCCGTATCCTGAAGGAACGTAAGCATCTTCTTGGTGAAAAGAAAGCCCTGCCTCCCTTCCGGATCGCTGAGAATCGTCGTATCAGCCAGAAGCTGGCAGAACTGACCGAGGACTATGAAGAACTGAAGTCAGAAAAAGAAATGCTCATTTCCCGGTTCTTTAAGAACAATGATAAAGAAATGGCCGGCGTACGCAGATGGATCGAGAACACAGAAGCACAGCTTGATAAAGCAGAAGCCGCTGATCAGCGGTTTACAGATGAACTGAATAATGCGCTTGCGGAATATCATACGGTGATGAATGAGGCCCAAAATGTCGATCCGAACGAGCTGATGGAAGCGCAGCTGATGATCCGCCAGGACAAGGAAGATCAGGCTGTGAGGAAGCTGCAGGACTCTTATGGTGCAAAGTATGATCCTTCGCTGATGAGGGAAGCAAAAGCAACAGTCGCCAAAACGCTTCACGAAGACACGGAAGGAGAAACAGAGCGGTCAGTTCTGAAGCGTCTGCACAATAATCAGAACAAGCTGGCACAAAATCATGATGAGGCTGCGCACCATAGATGTAAAATAAACGAGCAGGAGCTGTAATGGCTCCTGCTTGATATAGTCCTTGTTATGGTTGTTTTGTCATCTCGAAAATGGATCCGTCGTAGGACGTCAGGATCAGGATGCTTCCATCATCAGACAGGGAAAAAGAGTAGGCCGCATCGCTGACTGTCTCATCTTCGTAATCGATGACGACCGCCTGTTCCTTCAATTCGTAGGAAAAGTCATAAATTGACAGGGACGTTTGCATGGAGCCTGATCCTTTCCCATCGAAGGTATAAAAGGTCACGAGATCCGAAGACCATGTGCCGACCAGTATGTCCTTTTCACTCTCTTTCCCACTGCGTACGGAGATGGCCATATATACGATCATACCGATCACCAGTAGGAGCAGTATAGTAAAGAATGCAATTCCAATTCTCCTGCGCCTTTGCTGCCGCTTTCGTCTCAACTTACGCTGACGGTATCTTTCCAGCTGCTGTTCCCGTTCGTCCATCAGAATATCTCCAATAAGAAACGCGGTGACAGAATCATCTATCCTTCCATCACCGCGTCTGTTTTAATGGTGCCTGTTGTTATCTTTCTTCTCTGTACCGTCTTCTGAGGACGAACACAAGGAAGAGTCCCAGAAGAGATGCTGCCATAAGAGAACCCCACAGAACCATGTGACTGTCATCGCCGGTCTTCGGTGCTCTCACGCCCGTATTGGGGACAGGTGTTTTGGTGCCCGTCGGATTCGTTGTGCCCGTCTGGGAAGCATCATCCTTCTTTCCGTCATCGGAAGTGCTTCCACCGGATGATCCACTATCAGTTCCCTCGGAAGAACTGCTGACTTTTTCCCACTGCGCGGTAAAGGTATGGTCGCCTTCGACCTTATAGCTGTCACCCGGATGATACTCGGAGCCCTTCCAGTAGGTAAACTTGTATCCCTCCCTGGTCGGAGCTGCCGGGATCGTGATTGTCGATCCTTCCTCGGCCTGGACCTTTATGATGCCGGTCTTGCCGTCCAGCGTTCCGCCATTCAGATTATAGGTGATCGTGTACTTGGTGACAGGCACAGGATCGGTGCCGTCCTTTGTAAACTTGGCATAGACGGTAGTGTCCGCCGTGATTGCCATGTTGAAGTCAAAGGCTGCGTTGAAGGTACTGTCCGCATACCAGCCGTCAAAGGTATATCCGTCCTTTGTCGGGTCGGCAGGTTTGCTTGCCTTGTCACCGTCATGCACGGTCTGTGTGGAGAGAGTGATGTCGGCATCCTTAAAGGTCACAGGGTAAGGTGTAACAGGAGGCGTCACGCTGTCCTCTGTCCATTTCGCATAGAGGGTAATGTCGCCGGTAATGGCGGTGTTGAAATCAAACTTGTTCGTGCAAGCCGCCTCGGTGTACCAGCCGCCAAAGGTCCAGCCGCTTGCCGTTGGAGCTGTCGGCTCCGTAGCCGTATTGCCATCTGCGACTGTCTGCGCAGCAGGAGCTGTACCGTGTCCGTTTGCGTCAAAGGTCACGGTATAGGTGGTAACAGGAGGCGTTACACTGATAGCCTTCCAAACAGGCTTGATAGTCGTATCTTCGTCAAATGCCCAAGTGCTTCCTACCGCATAGGTGTTCTCCCATCCGACGATTTCCCATTTGTTAGCGAACTCTTTTCCGGCAGGCGCTGTAAATCCGCAAGTAGTCGGTAACGTATAACTTGATCCCTTTTCGATGGTGACGGCGTCCATGCTACCACTGCCGCCATTTGCATCGAAGGTAATCGTGATTGTCTCAGTAGAAATACTCCAAATCGCCTTTAAAATCAGATCATTATTAGCGGTTATGGTACTTGCAGGTCCATAAGGGCCTCCCCACTCAACCATTCCCACTTTGTCATATACCGTGTAATGGTCGAAAGTTGCCCCAGCAGGTGGAGTAAACGTGCAAGGGCCAGGTTTAAATTCGCTACCTTTATTTAATAGCATTGTGTTCATATTTCCTGAACCACCATTTGAATCAAATTCAACAGTAACTGTTTCCAATGAAGGATCATCTGCCCACAAAGCATATATAGTAGTATCTTTATAGTATGCAAACTTTTGTCCAACATTATATTTAACACCATCAACTTGCCATCCATCAAATCTTTTGCCGCCAACAGCCGTAAATTCGTTATCTGGCAATTTGTAAAATTCTCCAGCATACATTGTATGTGATTTCATGTTACCATAGGCACCATTAGAATTAAATGAAAGTGTAATACTTATTGAAGAAGCAGGTTTATATTCAATCGAAGGACTATTTGCCCAGCTCACAGGTTCACTAGACCTACCATTTGGGTAACCATTCAACGTAACCATATATAGTGCATACCCATGAGAATGAATTTCACTGGTAAAATCATATTCAGGTTTAAAACCATACCCTGACTTACTAAGGTTAACTGATGCAATATCTTGCCACGAAACTCCTCCGTTAGTACTACGAACAAGGGTAAGCACATAGACAACATTAGGTCCCGTAACAGTGTCGTCCCATTTTATGGTAAATTCATCTTGATACTGCTCCCAATGCAGGTTTGTTATAGGTTCCCCCGCCGCATACGCCACCTGTCCCACCGGAACAATGCTCAACAGCATTACCAGCGTCAACAGGATGCTGAATAATCTTTTATTAAACTTCATGTTTGTCCACCTCATTATTTCTTGATTTTCTTTCCCAAGCGTGGGTCACGCGGTTCCTTCGGGCGCGGGATTTTACCTCCCGGTATTCTGCCGTTTCCGCAGGGGTCCTCCGGCTCTCCGCCTCGCGGTCTGTCCAGAACCACCGGTTCTGTTCCGCAGGACGGGTCGTTGCCGTCATTTTTCGGTTTATCCAGCACAATCGGCTCCGTGCCGCAAAGAGCGCCGTCTTTGAGTTTCTTTGCTTCTTCAAGCTCCTTTGCAGCTTGCTTGATTCTCCCGGTATCTCTACCGGTTATTTTCTTCTCGCTCATAATCGTATCTCCCTTAAACTCATTTTCACTGTTGCAGACTCCCAT
>JAFTFD010000115.1 GCA_017449745.1 Lachnospiraceae bacterium | reverse complement strand
TTTTTTCACAAAAATTAATTTACACCCTATTATAATACCTGTTCTGCCAATCAAAAAACAGCCGATGAATTTCTTCACCAGCTGTCAGGATCGATCCCGTCACATCTGTTATTTTCCAACCTGCAGCCCTTTATATTTTCGCTGGCCGATCAAAAGTGCCGCTATAATAATTGCGGCATATAATACGGGCGCCGCCTGAATGTTCATGAATTGTCTGCCTGCCAGATGAATCAGGCGGTAATTAGAAAAGCCCGAATTCATCAGAACTACATTAGGCCTGAGGAGCCATATCTTTTGCAGAACGCCGAACTGCTCCGGGAGCTCCACGAAAAGATCGATCATAAGATATCCCATCAGGCTGCAGGTCGTTACCGCCTGGTTCTGCGTGACCACAGACAAGAGCATCGTCACTGCGGCAAACAGTAAGGCGGCCAGCAGATAGATCCCGAAATAGACGGCCAGCATATGTCCGATCGTGCACGGCAGCATGGATAATGGCTTCACGAGCTGCAGCATTTCCCCGCAGCCATCCATGCCGTAAACACCGAAATATGGAATCATTACCGCCAAAAACATGATCAATGCGGCTGCCAGGATCCACAGGATCCCTGCGGCAAGTTTGACCGTATATAATTCCTTTTTCCCATATCGGCTGCAAAGCAGCAGCTGATTCATACGGTCCGCATTTTCTCTTGCAAAGGAGCCGGATAATCCGATCGCTGATAAAAACAAGACAAAAAAGCCAAGTGCCTGAAAGGACCTGAGCAGGTTTGCAGGGCCTCTGTGATACCGGTAAACAAACGGCTTCTCTATCTGTGCCTCAAGGCTATACCAGAACTCTTTGTCCTTTTCCGAAAGGCCCTGGCTTTCCAGCCGCTGTGTCAGTACCCTTTTTCTTAAGTCATAAAGTGTATCTGCCTGGATCGTGGTAAGGTCGATGTCCCTGTCGATCGCCGTGATCATTACATCCAGCACATCTATAACAGGCACATATTTTTCATATTCTCCGGTCACTTCAAATACTGTCATTCCGTTGACATATTTAAAGATCGGCCGCATTTCCTCCATAAGCTGACCGTTGATCTCTCTGCCGTTCAGTATTCCTGCAGCCTCCCGGGATACCGGCCGGGCTTCATATATGGAAAAAACAGCAAGAAGAACGATCATGACAGCAGATGCCGTCATCGCGATCATGTTCACTCTCGAACAAAACAGTTTTTTCAGTTCAAACCTGAACAGAGTATCCATCATACCTCTCCCTCACTGATGATCGTCGATCTTTGAAACATAAAACTTCTCCAGATCCCCTTCCTCCGCAGTCCATTCCCCCTGCCACAGAAGCCGGCCTTCTTTCATGATCATCAACTTGTCCGCGATCTGTTCCAGGTCAGAAACGATATGCGTCGACAGCAGAACGATCCTGTTTTGCCCGATGTGCGCGATCAGATTACGAAAACGGATCCTCTCCTGCGGGTCCAGGCCTGCCGTGGGCTCATCCATGATGAGTACCTGCGGATCATTTAAAAGCGCCTGTGCGATTCCCAGCCTCTGCTTCATTCCGCCGGAGTAGGTATGAACCTTTTTCCGGGCGGCATCTTTTAGCCCGACCAGCTCGATCAGCTCAGCCGTCTTTCGATTGGCATCGGATCTTGGCAATCCTTTTACCGCGGACATATAAAGGAGAAAATCCCTTCCTGTGAATTCCGGATAATATCCAAACTCCTGCGGAAGGTATCCCAGGATCTCCCGGTATTCTTCGGTTTCCACATTCATGCCATCAAAGGTGACTGTCCCGCTGTCGGGAATCAGGATCCCGCAAAGAAGACGCATCAAGGTCGTTTTTCCGGCACCGTTTGCCCCAAGCAGTCCTGTTACGCCCTTCGTCAGGGTAAACGACATCCGGTCTACTGCGATCTTGTTTTTATACTGCTTTGTGATCCTGTCCGCTGTTAATTCCATACCGGTTCCTCCATGTTACGTATCCACACTCTGAGATTTCCTGCAAGGCTGCATGTTATCAGGACAAATGCGGCTGCCCAGAAGACCGTCAGACTTTCTCCATATAACAGGCTGAAAAAAGCAGGCGCAGCAGCAAAAAAGGCAGAGGTCAAAATACAGATCAGCATACTGCCCAGCCCCTGCTCCGTCCGATGCAGTCTCTCATAAACCGATCCCAGATACGAAGCCGTTAAGTAGGGCACCATCATATACAGGAATACCCGGAGCAGGGAGCAGGAAAAGCATGGCCGCACGATCAGGATGACGATCACAAGCCCTGCTGTATTTACTGCTCCCAGCAGAAACGTTCTTGCAAGAAAGACACTCCTTAAAGAAAACCTGGCGGCATGCTCAAGCTCTGCCATTCTCCAGCGAAAGGACCGCCTGGTTTCTATAAGGATCCCCGCCGAAAGAAGCGGTGTCAGTGCGAACGGATAGTAGCCGGGACGCCGGAAACTTATCCATACAATGAGCAGCAGCAGACACCCCGCCAGCATCCAGATCCATTTCCCGATATAAAACAGCTGGCATGCCAGGAATTCCCCATGACTCATTACCCGGAGACGCCGGTTCAGCATCCCCTGCTTTTTCAGGTGCTGAAAAAATTCGCTTTTATTCTCCGGCTGCTGAGAATTACAGAGTTCCCTGATTTGTAAAATTAGTTTCTCCTCATTCATTCTGGTCCGCCTCCATTTCTACCCTGACTTTCTGCAGAATGCTTTTCAGCTTCCTGTACACCGCAAACCTTGATATCTGATACAGACGGCTTATCACTGGCACGGGGACATCATTGACGTACCGGAGAAAAAGCAGTTCTTTTTCTTCCGACGACAGGGACTCTAAGGCATTCTGCAGGCTCAGCCTCTGGATCAGTGCGTTTTCAAAGCCATCTGCCGCAGGAATATCCTCTTTTTCATCCAGGCGGTAGGAAATCGTTTTCTCCCTGTAGTATTGACTGCATAGATTCCGCGCGATCGTATACAGATATTGCAGCTGCCTGTTTTCATCCCGGTAGGTCCTGCTTCCCAGGAACCTGAGGAAGGCTTCCTGTGTCATATCTTCCGCAAGATGCCTGTCGTGAAGATGGAAATACAGATATTTGAAGATCCGGTCATATTGTTCTTCCAGATTCAATTTTCGCCCTCCTTCCCTGAGCCTTTCATCAATGTATAACGGAAAAACGGCCGATTTGTGCGCATAAAAAAGCGTTAACTCATTTTTTAACTATACAATGAGTTAACGCTGATTCGACAGGCACCTGCCACGGATTGTTTTTAGTAAAATGAGTCAGCGGATGCGTCCCCGCGACTCACCTGTGACTCATCCGACTACCTTATGGTACAGCTTAAGTGAATTGTCCACAAAGCGCTCGTCGCTGAAGTGCTCCGCTCTTTCAAGCGCGTTTTTATGCATGCTTTCCTTCAGCTCCTGATCCTTTATTATTTTCTCAATGTCCTCCACAAATTCCTGTTCCGTGTGATAGAGGAACCCGTTCTCTCCTTCGTCCAGCACGCCCAGAAGGCTTTTGTCCTCCCTGCAGACCATTGGCAGTCCGCAGGCCATCGCTTCCAGGCAGGAGAGGCTGTGCACCTCAAAGGTTGACGCGGACACGAATATGTCGCCCATGGCATAATACCGGTAGACTTCGTCCGGAGGTATTCTGCCTGTGAAACAGACATGCTCCGTCAGATCATGTTCCTCACAGTATTTTTCAAGCCTTTCCCGATCCGGCCCGTCGCCGGCGATCAGCAGCTGCGCCTGCGGGAGCTTTTCCAGCAGGGCAGGCAGGTAATGGAGGATCTCCATCATATTTTTTTCTTTGCTGACGCGTGTGATCATGACCAGGGTGCAGCCGTTGTCTTCCAGGTTATATTTTGAAAACAGCTCTGCCCGCTCCTTAGCGGAAACAGGTTTCTGGAAATGGTCCAGCCTTATCCCGTTGGGGATCACAACGACAGGCTTTCCGCATGCCTGGATCGGCGCAAAATATCTTGCCTTCTCAGATGGCACAATGACCGTTCGCGCATCGCGATAATTTCTCTTTCCGAAGAGGCTCATCAGAACATGAACCGGAAGAATATCATGATAGCGCTTGAATGCAAAATACGCGTAGTCGGTGTGGAGTGTCGCGACGACCGGCGCCCCGGTCGCCTCAGAGATCCTGTACGCAAGGCGCGCGATCGTCGCCTCCGTATGCAGATGGATCAGATCCGGCTTCCAGCTCACGATCTCGTCCAGCAGCGGATCCTTATTTACAAAACACATCCGTACGTCCGGATACAGAAAAGACTGGTGGGAGCGAATAAAGAAGTTATCGCCGTCCCTGAAGGAAACGTTCCGGTCGGAGGGAGCCAGTACCCTGACATCATGTCCGCGCCGGCGCAGTCCGTCCGAGAGGCTGATCACCACATTGGCAGCTCCGCTCGTCTGAAAAATAAAGGTATCCGAAGCAATCAATATTTTCATGTAATTTTACTCCTGACAGTATAGTATCCCTGCAGGTTGGGCGCGGCCGTTCACGGCTGCAGCCCGGTGTAGATTTTATAAAAGTTTTATAACTGCTTTATTGGGATTTTAAGGTCATCATGTATAATCAGTTGTGTTCAGATAAATGAACACATTCCCCCCTCATAAAGCCGCAGGCCTCTGGCCGGCGGCATTTTTTTTGTGTTCTACAAGCGGTGCAAATTTGTTACTTGCGGCCGCGAGGGACATTTATGTTCCGGAGCGGCTGCACAGTAACAAATTTATAGCGCGACAGCGCGAAATGAGCGCAGGCCGAAGGCCGTAGCGAATGTGCACCGCTTTATGCAGCCACTTCCTTCGTCAGATCCCGCAGCCAGATATACTTCTTATATCGCAGATAAACAGCGGGAATCTTTACGATCTCATCCATATTTACAATGCAGTACACGACGAGCGGCGGGGCTTTCAGGACAAAGGCCGCAATAAATCCAAGCGGCACAGAGAAGCACCACATCGCGCCGATATTTCCGTACATATCGAATCTGGAGTCCCCTCCGGCGCAGAAAACGCCGTCGAGCACCGTATGGTTTACGGACTGGAACATCAGGTTGATCCCGCAGAAAATGAGCATTCCTTGCAGGTACCCTGCTGCCGTATCCGTGAGCGGGGCGAGCCGCACGATCAGCGGAGAGAGGGCCATCAGCAGGCACCCGGTAATGATTCCGCCGATAATGGACAGCCTGGTGAGCCTTCCGCCGTATTTTTTCGCAAGAGCGAGGTTTCCGGTTCCAAGGACGTTCCCGACCATGATCCCGGCGCCGTTTCCGAGACCTCTTGTCATACAGGAGACAAGGCTTCTGGCGATTCCGGTGATCGAGTTGGCTGCCACGGCATCACTGCCCATGTGGCCCATGATCACGCTGTAAAGCGTATAGGCGATTCCCCAGACGAGTCCCGCCGCAAGAAGCGGTCCCGTGTATTTCCAGTAGTCTTTTGTCAGTTCCGGCTCCGGAGTAAACAGCCGGTTCCAGTATACGTGCACGATGATGTTTTTACGGCTGTCATCCGGCAGGATCATCGTCGTCTCTTTGCGGACTTCGAGCACGCTCCAGACGAGCTCCACGGCTCTTGCCAGGACAGTAGAGAGGGCAGCTCCCACGATGCCGAGTTTAGGGGCGCCGAAAAGGCCGAAGATCAGGATCGCATTCACAACGATATTCAGCGCCACAGCAAAAGAACTGATCCTGGAAGCGGTTCCCGCGCGGCCTGTCGTCTTCAGCGTGGTCAGATAGACCTGGGAGATAGCGCACAGGACATAGGAAAGAGCCACCGCACGCAGGTAGGAGGCACCGCTGGTTATAAGCGCTTCCTCATTGGTAAAAATATGCATGATCCCGCGCGGAACAAGGAAGGCAGCGATCGTGAACGCGGAGCCGATGATCGACATATAGCGCAGATTGACCGGGATCAGCCTCTCAATGACCAGGTGATCTCCCTTGCCCCAGTACTGGGCGGCGAGGATACTGAGACCTCCTGTGATTCCCAGGACAAACAGGTTCAGGACAAACTGGATCTGGCCGCCGAGGGAAACAGCAGACAGGGATGTCTGGTCTACCAGGCCCAACATAATGGCGTCCGTCGCACTGACCAGTGCCAGCATAAAGGCCTGGATGATCATAGGCAGTACGAGTGAGAACAGGCGGTTATAAAAATCATCTTTGAATTTCATCGGTTCTCTATTGATCCGCTCACCGGCATGGATGACCGGATCTCCTTTCTCCCGTAGCACGGGCTTTACTATCTGCCGCACATAATATTCTATGATTTTTAAGGCGGCAGTACACAGATGTTTTCTAATCATAGCATAAAAAGCGCAAAACTGCTCGAAAATCATGTTGTATACGCTTCCGATGCTATAATAAAATGATGCTAAGGTCAAAAGACAGAAAAGCATGCCGTGCTTGCACGAGCAGGCTTTTATATCGTGTATTTTAGCGCAAAGGAGATCCTATGAGCATTCAATCAGGCACTGTGAAGACCGATTCTTTTGAAATGAATTATTTTTGCTGCGGCAGCGGAGAAACGCCGTTTGTGATCCTGCCGGGCCTCAGCGTCCAGAGCGTGATGGGTGCCGCGGATGCGGTAGCAGCGGAATATGCCCTGCTGGCGCAGGACTATAAGATCTATGTATTCGACAGGCGCACGGACCTTCCTGAGGAATATTCCATCCGGGACATGGCTGCAGATACGGCAGAGGCAATGCGTGCACTCGGCCTTGAAAAAGTCTGTCTGTTCGGTGCCTCGCAGGGGGGCATGATCGCAATGGTCATCGCGATCGAATACCCGGAGCTTGTCGCAAAGCTGATCCTCGGCTCCACCTCAGCCCACGTGCAGGAACAGCAGTATAAAGCTGTGGATAACTGGATCCGGCTCGCAAGAGAAAAAGATGCGGTCGGCCTGTATCTCGATTTTGGAAAAGAGATCTATCCCCCTGCCATTTTCGAGCAGTACAGGGATGCTCTCATTGCTGCCGGAAAAACGGTCAGCGACAAAGATCTGGAGCGGTTCATTCAGCTCGCTTCTTCTATTCACGGCTTTGATGTCTCGGGAAAGCTGGACAGGATACAGTGCCCCGTTCTCGCAATCGGCGTCTTTGAGGA
This sequence comes from Lachnospiraceae bacterium, assembly GCA_017449745.1. GTDB lineage: Bacteria > Bacillota > Clostridia > Lachnospirales > Lachnospiraceae > CAG-791. The sequence continues at coordinate 1,151 of JAFTFD010000115.1, read as the reverse complement.
TGCGGTCCTCGATTCCGATGCGACGATGGAGATTGCGGAGAAGCTGGATGAACACAAGGATTTCCGTCTCTATATGTATATCGGATACGGCCATGCGGCATTTGACACTGCCCCGGATTACCGGGAAAGGATCCTGGCGTTTCTAAAAAATGAATAATGCAGCTATTGATATTTTTGTTTCCTAATATAAACAGCAGACATTCTCAACAGAATGCTGCCGGGGGGTCTGAATTATGAAAAAGAAAATTCTGCTGCCGGCTATCGTCCTATCTTTGTTCCTGCTGGCCGCCTGCGGATCCGATACATCAGCAGAACCAGCAGAAGATTTTTGGGAAGAGATTCCTGAAGACGCGCAGGTCATTTCCGAGGAGCCGCAGGAACCTCAGGAGCCGGAGATCTCAGAAGAAGAGGCGGCCGCAGCGCAGCAGGAGGAGATGGCCGAAACGATCGGTTCCCTGCTGTCCGGAGAGAACGGCGTATCCGACAATGCGAAGCAGAGTACCGGCAGCGGTTCCTCTGTGCTCTCTTCCCCTGTAACGCTCTACTACTCCAGCGGCGCAGGCGGCTGGGAGAGCCAAATCACGATCAATCCGGACTGGACCTTCAACGGATCCTTCCATGATTCCGAAATGGGAGCCTCCGGCGGACCTGAATATTATACATGCCAGTATTCCGGACAATTCTCGGATATCCAGCAGCTGAATGAGTATACATACTCCCTGCATCTGGATCCGATCATCCCGGAGCGTCCCATCGGCGATTCCTGGATGGAAGATGAGGTCAAATACATCGAGTCCCAGCCGAACGGGATCGTAGATAATTCCATTTACTATCTGTATCTTCCCGGAGCCGGCGGAAATGTCCTTGCACAGGCTTATCAAGGTTCCGAAAAGCTCGAGGGAGGCGCACTCTCCGGCTACAGCCTCTACAGTACCAGCGACGGCTCCATCTTCTGGGCTACCCGATAAGACCTGTCAGCTGAAACTATCGCTATTTTACTATCGTTAATTATCTGAATTACACCGTCAGCCGCTGCGGCAGAATTTTGAAATCAGCGACCGAATGCATAATGATCCGTTTTGATACAAGATTTAAGAAACCCAAAGTCTGGAATATTGCCATCCTCTCCGTCATTACTACGGTTATGATGG
>JAFTFD010000114.1 GCA_017449745.1 Lachnospiraceae bacterium | reverse complement strand
GGATAAATACCTTCCGGCACGATCACCCTTCCACCGCCCTCTTTTGATGCCCTCAGAATCAATTCGTTTATGACCCCGGTATTCCGGACTGCATCCGCCTGCACAGACGCACCGTAGTCTGTTATTTTATATACGTTTTTACTCTGCTCCGAAAAGGATGCCGGTGAAACTGACGCTCCTGATGCAAGCAGAAAGTCCTCCGGCAAAGGCCTGTATTCTCTTTCCATAAAGTTTATCTCCTCCAGTCTGTTAAGGGACCGCCGCATTTCCTGCGGGAACGTATCATAACGAAAATAAGCCGTTACCAGTTATCTTTCTTATTGGTTTTCAATTCTTTGCAGACAGATCTGATCAATGCGCATACCCGTCGCAAAGGTATGAAACCGGAGCTCATGAATTCCTTTTTCCAGTGCCGTCTCATAAACAGGGATCCATTTATAGACCTGTTCTCCGGAGTAGCTCCAGAGAGGCCTTCCCTCATTTAATTTATCCCGCGGGATGAAATGACCGTCAACAGAGATCGTGAACAGATCCGTGTTTCCCATCCAGGTCATGACAGACAGCCAGATGACATACTGCCCTCCCTCTGCCCGGATCTTGAACGAGAGATAGGGAGCGGAACTGTCCTCCGGGAATGTGCGGAATGCTCCCCGGATATACATGGCAAGACCTCTCCCCTGATGGGCGGGGCTTACACAGTAAGTCCACTCTCCGTTTCCGTAGGAGGCATTTTCCGTTTCCCCAAGTGCAGCGCAGGTCTCAATCAGGATCCTGTCGTCTGTCTCCCGTGCAGGAACACTGCCTGTGCGGATCAGCTCCTGATAGAAATTAACAATCTCCTCATCAGACCGATCCTTCCATGTGTTTTCGACACGAATGCCCTCCTCATCTGAATGGGCACGCCATATATTTTCAGGTTCCGCGTTTTCTTTGGGCAGGCAATACCGGTCATGCGCTTCCGTTGAATCCTTCCCCGGACGCGGATCCTGGATAATGACAGGCCGCGGGGTTAATGAGAGGCATTCCTCTCCATACCATTTCCGGATGAACTCATGGCCGTCAAACGCATAGACCGGGGAATCATCCCCTTCGATGTATCCAAGATCGTTCTCCAGTCTCTCCGAGGCGTACAGGACGATCCTGGAAAAGGCAAAATACTCCGACGCGCCAAAGATCTTAAGGACATGCCGTCCTTTCTTAAGGTGCGGCAGCTTCACATACAGCTTGTCAACCCCAAGCCGCAGATTCCTGCTCCAGCTTCCTCTGTGTTCATCCGTGGCAGTGCTCTCCAACGTAAACGGATGTTCTTCATCCACAGCAGCCTCCGCATAGATCCTGCCGACGGAATTCAGCGAAGGAAAACGGTGAAGTTCCAGAAGCGGAGCACAGTCCGTTTCCAGAGTGAAAGCATACTGCAGGCTGCCTTCCTCTCCTGTCGCCTCCGCGAGGGAACCCCGTCCTCTTCCAGTATATGGTATTATCCGCCATCCTTTCAACGATTGACCCATACAATTCGGCAAAGGTTCATTCTTATTAATTGATTCGAATCCATCCGCAGCTTCCAGCGTAATACGGGAGCCCTGGCAGAAATAATCTGCATCTGTTTTGCAGCACTTATCTTCATCCCCTTCCACCAGATCCCGGGGAGGGATACAGGCAGGATACATCGAAGTCCTTGGCGGGGGAAAGTCTTCCGGGGTCAGAATGCCGTCCCATTTCCCATCGGACATCACCTCGTTGTAATATTTGAAAAGGCTGCGGCGCGCATAGCCCGCTTCTTCAGAGGACCGGCATGCCTCAAGAGCCTGCTTATTATGTCCCCTTTCAAGCAAAAGCCTGCTCCGGTCGGAATAATAATACATGAGACTGGTAAGATAAGCGGCATGGATCTTCATGAGTACCAGCTGATAAAAGGCATCCCTTTCATTTGCGGGAAGCGATTGAAAGATCGCACCAGCCGTTCTCATCCACTCCTCATACAGGTGGATCCGCATGGCCGCTTCGTTCCCATAGGCTGTCTGAGAAAAAGCGTCATCATCCATCTGCTCGATTTTGCGTGTATTTGTCAGCTGATCGAATGCGGTAAGGATCGGCGCCAGAACCTGCCCGTGCGCTCCCGAAAAAGTGCGGTCGATCCAGTCCGCTGTCCATTCCTGCACATCCTCAGTCAATGAAGTGCCGCCTCCACTCAAAGTTGTCTGCTCCCTGGCATCGTATGCCGAGGTCCTCTTTTTCCCGATATCCCAGGCATACTGTGCATAAAAACTGATCTGCATTTCTAAAGGCTTGATCGCTCCAAAGTTGGTGACCCAGAGTTTCCGGATCCCTTTTTCGTATGCCTTGCGCAGTTCATTTTTTGTATGCGCCAACGGGATGGAACAAAGAAAAGTGTAGGACGCTCCAGGAGGTGCCCAGTAAGAGTTGTGATAATAGAGTCCGTTTCCCCCGCTGCGCACCCTCTCCGTTTCATCCGGATAACGCCTGACATACCCGTAATTGTCGTTTGCCCAGACGATCGTGATGTCATCCGGCACTTTCAGGCCATTGTCATACAGCGGCAGAACTTCCTTGTAAGGCACGAAGATCTTCATGACAGGATGTCCAACAACATCCCGCAGCATCCGGTTCTGGGTATCGATGACTTCCTGCAGGAGGCCGATCTGTGCCTTCTGCCTCTCATCTTCCGGCATTTTCTCAAAAGCTTCTGTGTTGAAGCCCGAATCATGGATCCCGCGCATCCCCAGGGTATAGCAGCATTCAAACTGACGATTCTGTTCAACCGACTCTCTCCAGTACTCTTTTATGATCTCCCGGTTTCGTCCCGGACGGCTGAAATCATAGGATGCTCCTTCATACCCCTTCTCATGAAGCCAGGGGAGCCATTCTCTGTTGTTACTGCGCATCAGCATGTCACAATGAGAGGTCCCCACGACGATTCCCATCCTGTCCGCAAGAGCTCCGTTTTCCCT
>JAFTFD010000113.1 GCA_017449745.1 Lachnospiraceae bacterium | reverse complement strand
TCAGGGTAGACCCCTCCCTTTGTGTTACTCATGCAAAGGTTATTCTATCACCACCCTATGCAAGTTTTCAATAGCTTATTTCACAATTCGAAGGATGAATACTTCCGAAATTTTAGTTTTTTTTCATATTTTTGTAGTACAGATTGCTATGCGGCCTGTTTTTTTCGTCCCGGATTGTCGTTTCTTCTTATAAAATAACTGGGCCGGCGTCATCTTTTCCGTCAATTCTCTTTGGATTTTCCAGTAAACTCCCGGAATTTCCGTCGTAAACGGTCTAAAATTGTATCAATGACTTGTTAAGTCAAAGCAGCAAGTGCTCATGCGCGCGACAATATAATCACTCATCGAATTGTCTTTTAGTAATTATAGAATATTGACCATACGAGTTAATGTTCCATTCATTCTATCATCCGAAACCATTTTACTCATATCTGCCCGATATGTTACAATATTTATTGAATTGAGTATTCTATATTCCTTAGATATCCCAGGGTAAAGTTATGAAGAAACGTCTTATTTCCGTTATATTTGCCGCGATGCTGCTAACCTGCATTCTGCCGTCTGATATCTTTGCCGCCACAGGGACTGTCACGGGCTCCGGTATTAATCTCCGGTCAGAGCCTTCCACTTCGGGGAGCGTTCTCGGAACAGCTTCCTATGGGGAAACATTTGAAATCACGGGATCTTCCACTGATGCCGCCGGGGCGACCTGGTATGCTGTTACGCTTTCAAACGGTTCTACGGCATATATCAGAAGCGATCTGATCCAGGTCTCCGAAGATCCTGTGCAGGCGGATCCGGAACCCGCTCCCGTTCCGGAGCAGCAGGCTGCCTCTGATGATGAAGAGCAGGTCCTTTCCAGCGAAGAAGATCTGTCTGCAATCGAGGAATCCATCCCGGCGTCCCAGGAACTCCCCGAGGTCCAGCTCCTCATGGCAAAAGACAGAAACGGTGTCAGCACAGCCTATCTGTATTTTAACCGGAAGGGCACGCGGATCAAACTAGCCGACATACAGGCAAACCAGGACGAACTAAGGCAGCTGAAAAAAGACTATGAAGCCATCACAAAAAAAGGACGCAGGAGAGTCTTTGTCGTGCTGCTCCTGCTGGTGCTCGTTTCCGCCGCCGACGTCCTGCTGTACTTAAGTCTGCAGAGTATTGCCGCCCGCCGCAGGAGAAAACCGAGGCACGCCGGCCAGATCGGGCATACCGCAGAGGAAGCTGCCAGGGCATCAAATAAGCCGTCAGGCGAAGATCCTGACGGCCACGAAACCACTTCTTATCCGGTCATTCCCCGAAGGGACGAACAAAGCTGAGGATCCTCCGAAGATCTCAGCCGGTCCTCATAGTAAAGAGAATGAGGATCACAATACCTACCAGCAGAAATCCTGCCAGAGTCCCCAGTATCATCGGGCGGGTTATATCATTGCGGTCATCCATCTTACTGCTGTCTCCTCTTTTTGAATTTGGTATGCTATATCATAACATATATTTTGGCAGAAGTGTTCCCTTAATAGGGATCCTTCTGCTTTTTCATGCGCTGTCCGCAGCGCCGGCGATTCATTGCTATATTGCTTTATTGTTCTATTTGTGATATAACAGTTATAGTAGTATATCGTATTCGGAGGTGCGCACATGAAAAGAGATTTTTACGATGTCCTGGGCGTCAGCAAAACCGCCAAAGACAAGGAAATCAAGACGGCGTACAGAAAACTTGCAAAAAAATACCATCCTGATTCCAATCCAGGGGATGAGGCGAAGGCCCGTTTTGAGGAGATCAGCGAGGCATATCAGGTCCTGAGTGACTCGAAAAAAAGAAAGCTCTATGACACATATGGTATGGCAGCCTTTGATGAATCTGCTGCACAGGAGACACAGCGCGGTTACGGCAGTGCATCCTCTGATGGTTTCAACGGGTTTACCGGGGGCAATTACCATTTCCATACATCCCATGGCAGTATGTTCGATGACTTATTTGGTCATTTCAGTGAAGCCTCCGCACGTGATGGTGACCCGTTTGGTTCAGGTTTCGGAAGCTTTTTCAGGAATGGAAACGGAGCGGATCTGCACGCTGACATTACGATCAGCTTTGAGGAGGCAGCTTTCGGCTGTGACAAAACGTTTTCATTGACCGGAGCGAATAATACTCAGCAGAAACTGCAGGTTCGCATTCCAGCAGGGATCGACGAAGGAAAAAGCATCCGGCTGAAAGGCAAAGGGCAGCCCGGTCCCGGGGGTGGTGCCGCCGGCGACCTTCTTCTGAGGGTACATATCGCAGAAAAACCCGGCTTCGAACGTAAAGGTCTGGATGTCTACATGGAAACAGATATACCTTTCACTACAGCTGTACTCGGCGGCGAGGAAAGAATACACACTCTGTACGGAGATGTCATGTGCCGGATCCCGGCAGGAACACAGTCAGGGAGCAGGATCCGGCTGCGAGGCAAAGGCATCGTCTCCATGAAAAACCAAAACATGCACGGCGATGCGTATGCCGTGATCCGCATCCAGGTGCCGAGACACCTGTCCGCTGATTCCAGAGAAAAGCTGAGAGCTTTTCAGGATTCCCTGCGAAGTGAAAAAACAAGCCAGGCCGTCTAAAGCCTGGCTTGTTTTTTCGTCTTTTTGCCACGTTGCTATTAATACCCGAATTCCTGTGCCCAGTACCACGCTCCATTCGGTGCCTGATAACAGGCGACGCCGACGCTGGTAAATGAACCGACGATATTGGCCATATGTGTGGGCGATGCCATCCATGCTGCCACGACGTTGTTTGCGTTGAAATAATTCATCGCCAGGTTCTCGCCGTACATGATCACGCTGTTCACTGTCCACCAGGCAGATCCGTTCGGTCTGGTATGTGAGAAGCTCTGCATGCATTCCTGTGCCCTGACCATGGCTGCCTGAGCCAGAGAGTCATTCCACACAAGTTCCGGAAGTCCCGCGTTGCTTCTGTGTGCATTAACGATCGCGAGGGTCGCTATCGCTTCATTCATAGCCACTGTGGTCTGTGCTTCGCCTGCAAGCGCCACCGCATCTTCGTCAAAGTAATGAATATCGCCCTCATCGGATTCTGCACGCGCAACAGCCGTCTCATCTACGAGTCCTTTGTCCTTTCTGAATCCAAAGAAAAGCACAGCACACACAGCGGCGGTAATTGCTGCCAGGATTACGAACCATTTCACCTTTTTGTTTTTCATACTCTTCTCCTTTTTGCATTCTTCCGGCTTTTGCTTTTCCGCTTTTCTTTCCAAAAGTAATGCCTTAGTTATTTCTGTATTGTCGTCTGTTCAGCAGTGGTTCCTTACTGCTGAACTTATCTTATCAATCCCGGCGTCATAAAAAGCGTCATCTTTTACAGCATCGTCATGTTTTATTTATTATTTGTGCTATTTGCGTGTGTACGATGACGCTCTGTTTTGATTTTTATTTTACTTCCTCGCAATGCATGCACTATAATAAAGTTGTCGGTTTCCGTCTTTTCAGATCTGAGTTGCACAGAACATTTATTTCCATGGTGCTTTTTAAGAATGAACAATTGCATATTCCAGGCGTGCAGCAGAAGCCGCACCGCCGGTCCGCTCGTCAGCACCGTCTTTCGCACCGGAGGTGTATACTTCCTGTTTTGACAGCTGCTGCCGTATGGATCTGTGCCTGCGGGTCTTCGTCCCGCCAGACCCCTGCAGATATTGATTACAGTATCCCCGGAAAGCGTGACAGCACGCCGCGCCTGCTGCTGCCCGAACAGAGCGGTTCCGAATCTGAGGGCACGATCCTTGGAAATGAGGAAGTCAAGATCGACATTTCCCACATGGCAGACGGATATGTGAGTGTCCTTTATACCGGCGATTCCGGCAAGGTCAAACTCCGCATGACCACGGAGGATGGCAGCGTTTATTCCTATGCGCTGTCACTGGACGGTGAGTACGATGTTTTTCCCCTCTCCAGCGGAGATGGTTCCTATATTCTGGGCGTCTATACCAATATCGAAGGTACGATGTACGCAGAGGTATTCAGCACGGAGCTGCAGGTTCAGCTTGATGATGAGTTCGGTCCGTTCCTGTACCCTAACCAGTATTGCTGGTTCGACGAAAATACCAGCGCCGTAGCCGAGAGTGCCTATATCTGCACCCCCGCCAACAACGACCTGGACGCCGTCTCGCTTGCCTACAATTATGTGGTCTCCAAAATCACTTATGACTGGGAAGAAGCCGAGAACGTGCAGAGCGGATACCTTCCGGAGATCGATGAGATCCTTGAGACCGGAAAGGGGATCTGTCTCGACTACTCTTCTCTCCTTGCCTGCATGCTGCGCGCGCAGGGCATTCCCACCCGTATGGAGATCGGATACGCCGGGACTGCCTATCATGCGTGGATCTCCTGTTATATTACAGACGTCGGCTGGGTAAACGGCCTGATCGAATTTGACGGGAAGGAGTGGTCCATGATGGACGCCACTTTTGCCGCCAGTCAGGGAGAAAAGAAGCTGAAGAAGTTTATCGGGGACGGAGAGAATTATAAAACGGTGTTTTTGTATTAAACGAGACAAAGGCGAAGGGAAAAAGAGGGCAACTATCAATGAGAAGCAAAAAGCTTACCTACGCACAGATCTTTCATTTTTTTGAACAGCTGCATGCGCTTCTGGGCGCCGGCATTACGCCGCAGGCAGCTCTGCGGATCATGGGTAAAGATGCCGAAAACGAGAGCATTAAAGCCCTGCTGGAACAGCTCGAGGGAGCAGCTGCGCAGGGAAAACCTCTTTCGTCCGCTATCAGAGAGGCTGCGGATTATGAATTCCCCAATTACGTGAATGAATTGCTGGTGATCGGCGAGCAGACAGGCAGGCTCGACGATGTCTGCGGAGCGCTTTCACGCTACTACGAAGACGAGGATGAGCTCCGTACAGCGATCCGATCAGCCGTTACCTACCCGGCAGCTATGGTCACGATGATGTTTGTTGTGGTGATCGTGCTGTTCTCCAAGGTAATGCCTGTTTTTGCCGAAGTATTCGAGCAGCTTGGCGCCTCCGTCAGCGGATTTGCGCAGCACCTTATGAATATCAGCGCAGCACTCAGCAGGTTCTACGTCGTGCTGATCGTTCTATTTGCCGTAGTTGCGGCAGTATTTCTCTATT
>JAFTFD010000112.1 GCA_017449745.1 Lachnospiraceae bacterium | reverse complement strand
TTTTCCAGCTTTTCCAAATAGCTGTAGACCGTCTCTACATCCATCTTTCTGCCTTGACTTTTGATATACTTGGACAGCGTATTTGCTGAAAACGTCTGACCTACATTATCGAAGGTGTATTTCACCACCCTCTCCAGCTGATCGACTTTCCGAATTTCATTCCTCTTCACAATGTCTGTAAAGATTGTGGAGTTGTAGATGTCACGAATGATGGTATATGCCTCATCTTGTGTGTAATCCACCAGATGGATTGCCGGAAAGCCGCCATACCGCAGGTACCTGGCAAATTCAGTCTTTACATCAGCTCTTTGGGCATAGCTTTCTCTGAAAAGCAGGTATTCAGAGAAGCGCAGAGGATAAATCTGAAATGATACATAACGTCCGGTCAGATAGGTCGAAATTTCTGATGACATCATCCGGGAATTTGATCCGGTCACGTAGATGTCCACATCAAAATCCGTCATCAGGGAGTTAACTACTTTTTCCCAAGACTTAACTTCCTGTATCTCATCAAGGAACAGATACGTTTTTCCGCCTTCGAATAAATGCTCTTTCAGCTCTTTGTACAGTTCCTTTGATGTCTTGATATCCTCATACTCAAGGGAATCCAGCCGGTAAAACAATATCTGCTTTTCCTGTATGCCCCGATTCATCAGCTCATCCCGCAGCATCTGAAGGATCGTGGATTTTCCACTCCGCCTGACTCCCGTAAGAACCTTTATCATCGGCTTGTCGATAAATGGCAGGATCTTATCCATATAGGATTTTCTATAAATCATAATACCTCACCATCCTTTCAACGACCATTCTAACCGATTTTTATTTACATTGCAATAAGTTTTTCTGGTTATAACCCGAAAAACTTATTGCAAGAGCAAACAGATTCGATTTTCACTTTAGAATTTGTCAAACTCGGCCTGACCGGCAACCCGGGCGTATTTCACAGAGTCGTTGCCCTTCTCTGTCCAGATATCCAGTACCATTCCAATGGTCAAAAGCTCTAAGTCAGAGATGGATATGCCGATCTCCACACAGCGCAGCAGGAAAAGCGCCGTCGTCATTTCTCTGCTACTTGCTTGAAGTTTTTTTTAGCCTGCACATCCGTGATCAGGTTGGTGCCCCACAGCTCAAGGATCTCCGGCAGGATCTCATAGATAGAAAACATCTCGAACTCCTCAAGCCATTCATCGATGGTTCCCGGGATCGAAGGATCAGCATGGAAGGCCCTGATATAAGCAACGTTCTCGAAGATCTCCAGATCCTCGATCTCAAAGCCTTCTCCCGTCTCCTTTTCATCCTTGCCCTGCTTCTCCTTGTAAGCCCTTTCCAGCTTGGACAGGTCTTTGAAAATATCTCTTTTAAACTTAATGCGGTAAAGGCGCGGGACTGCCGCTGAAGAACGGAACTTGACCTCTTTGCCGCAAACTTCTACTGTTTTCTGTAACATTTGTATTCCTCCTCATGTACGAAGGGCAGAGCCGCTATGCCCTGCCCTTAATTAAATCATCAGCCCTCGCCGCCGGTTTCTTCCTGCTCGGTCAGATCCGGTACATAGACAGCGCTGTACCAGTTCTGATAAGTAGCAGAATCAGTATCGTCGCCTGTACGGGATTTCACCAGACCGTCCTCTCTCGGATCAGCCGTAAGAGACAGTGTTTCCGTTACCGGCTCGATATTCTCTTCCTTCGTCTCAGACTCGATCGAAGGACGGGAAGCCGTGCAGTTATACATCACATGACGGATCGCATGCGCATCACCGTCAAACTCAAAGAGCAGCGCAAAGTATACGGACTCTGTATTGGTGTTGGTCTCAACCAGCACGCCCTTGCTGTCCTTGACCTCTTTGAGGATCTCCGTACGGAACCACTCCGGAATCAAGGCAATCTCCAGATCGCCAGAATATCCGTTATTGGACGTGGTACGGAAATATACAATACCGTCCGCATAAAACGGCGAGGATTCACCCTCCGCATCCAGCGACAGGGATACAGCGCCCGGGATCGCCTGCGGAGTGGCATACGAAAATGTCCCGTCACCATTCTTGGTGAGCTTGGCAGCATGGACATTTTTCAGGTTATACTTGACCTTATTCTTACTCATAAGCTACCTCCATTTCATAGAGCACCTCGTACAGCTTCTCCGATTCGATCCATACTTCGCTCTTGTCATAAAATAAGCCATGCCCTTCCAGCACAGCTTCGATACGTTTTTCCAGTTCCGGATCTTTATAATCCGTATACAGTTCAAAATGAACGACCGTCACTTTAAGGTACGGACTTCCATCCGCCGAGAAGTTATCATCTCCCGGAAGTAGAAACAGCAAAAAGGGCGGATCCGGTGACTGCCCCTCAGCAAAGTGGTCGTAGGCACTTGGAAGCCCGGTCTCTTCCGTCATTGATACAATATCCTGATACGTCATCACAGCCTCCTTATATGCCTCGGATCGCCCGCTCGATATCTGCCACAAGTTTCTCCTCACCGGCCTCTTCGGCAGGTGCGATGTGAGGGATCGCCCGGACGCGCCCTCCGCCACGCTTGGCATGGCCGTGCTCCAAAAGATGTGCCAGCATATACCGGCTCGGGGAGTAAACCGTCACTTCAAGCTTTGTGGAAGTTTCCGCCGTGGTCTTCGATCTCCAGCTCTTTGCATAACGTCCGGTCTTTACCGGTGCGTTCGCGCTGATCTCCTTTTTGACCGTGTTCCCGGCATTCTTCACTGCCGTTTTGACTTCGAGCGTTGTCAGATCCTTATACTCCTCCAGTTCCTTTGCAACCGCATCTGCAAGCTGGTCAATCTTTACTTTTTTACTCATGTGGCCGTACCTCCCGCTTTGCTTTAAACCGAAGGATCTGATTCTGATAATTCATATGGTCGACATACTCGATATCATAGGCATCACCATCAAAGAGGATCCGGTATCCGGTCGAGGTAACATCTTTAAGCTCCGAACAATAACGCGTCTCAAACGTCACCACCCGGTTTTCATAGGTTACCTCGCCCTCGCTCTCTTCGCCGGTATAGGTACTGGCATAGGCATGACAGGTAAAGACGTCCTCCCAGCGAAGGCGCTGGTTCTTATACTGATCCTCGTATGGTGTGTTCTTCTGGAAGGTGATCTTTGCATTAAACCGTGCAATCCGTCTCTCCATCAGAACACCCCCTCTCGGATCGAGAACAGGAGGTTTCGAAGCGTCATCACAAGGTCGTGATGGTCTGCCTCCTCCCGGTGCTCATACAGATACCCAAGCGCATACAGGATCGCCACCTTTAAGAGCTCCCGGATCTGGGCCAGCTCTGTTGCAGAATACAGCACCGGAGCTGCTTCCGAATTATTGATCTCTGTCCACTTTTCTTCCGTCAGTCTTCCGACATCGATGCACAATCGCTCAGCAGAGGATAAGAGGATGCCGATCAGGGCATCCTCATCCGATGAATCCACGCGAAGATAAGCCTTCGCGCTATCCAGATCTATCAGAGCCATCAGGGCATCCTCCTTTCATCAGCGCTCGATCAGCCGTTACCGCCAGTTTCTGTAGTGGTAGTCGCAGCCTTCGTGCCCTTCATCTTCAGGACTTTTACAGCCTCCGGCAGGATCAGCTTGCCGTCCACTCTCTGGGTGGTAAGGAAGCCTACCTGATCGGTGCGGGCATACAGCTCGTTCAGCCTGCGGAAGGTACGATTGCTTCTGTCAGCGACCCAGTAATAGCTGTAGTCACCAAAGCAGATGGCCTTCTCGCCTTTTGCCGGAAGCGGCATAAAGGAGCTGGTGTAGATCGGACGGCCAAGGATGGTGTCCGGTTTTGCAATCTCCAGAGACGGCTTCCAGATATAGTTGTCATTCTTATCCTTCAGCGTCATCAGCTGCAGAAGAACCGCCTCGTTGCACAGGAAGGCTGCCTTTCTACGATACGGTGCCTTCAGGCTGTAATACAGCTGGAAGATCTCGTCGAAGGTCAGTGCCGTTTCGGATGCAGCGGTCAGACCGAGCTCTGCTCCGGTATCTGCCAGAAGACCGGTCGGCTTCTTATCGCCGTCGCCGTTGATGAAGGCGTTCTCCTCCGCATTACCCATCACTACGCCGAAACGTTCGGAGATATAGGATGCGATATCAAACGCGGAGTCGTTAAGAAGCTCATTGGAAACCTTGATC
>JAFTFD010000111.1 GCA_017449745.1 Lachnospiraceae bacterium | reverse complement strand
CTTGGTCTTGGTAAGGCCGTTGTTGCACTGCTCCAGCTGGGTTTTCAGCATCTGGCTGTACTCACTCCGCACTGAATTAAATCCATCCTTCTGATAGGGGATCCGGATACTCTTCTCAAAGCTTTCCTCATCGGTCGCCATGTTCAGGAAGGACAGTTCAAAGTGAATGGAGCTGTCGAAGAAATTTAAGAAGCTGCACCATTCCTCAAAAATGGCCGTCTTGTCCTCATCCTGCGCCAGCTGATAATTGATGTCCTGATAATGGATCGTCTTGGTGTAATAGTTATCCGAAACCCGGCAGATGCCGTCCGGGAACATCCGCTGGAAAGGAATCGACTGCTGGGCCGTACGCGGCACCCCATCGTCCTTCCTCGCCCGCTCGATGATCTCCTTTACCTGCTTCTGCTCACGCTTTGTGAGGCCTGCCGGCAGACGGATTTCTGCTGGTTTTCCTTTTGCGTTTTTTCGGGATGTTCTTTTGTTTCTTCCGAACAATCTGGTTTACCTCCTTTTCTGCCTGTGCCTGCCTCTCCAGGATCGAATAGTAGTTATCCGTCTGGTATGGCCGGATCTTCGGGCGAATGAATTTGCTTTCGATAAAGTGTCTTGCTACAACCTCAAAGGGCTGCCCGTCCCGCTCATACATGGCGAGAAAGAACAGCGGCAGCATAAGGACCATCATGCACATGACGGACAGGCTGATATTGGATGTGGCCTTCTTCATCAGGAAAAAGACCGGGACACCAATCAGCGCCGCGCCGCCAAAGCAGATGAGCTGCCTTTTTGTCAGGTTGAAAAACACCTTGGACTTGACCCTTGATAAATCTCTTGGAACCGGGATATACGCAGCCAAAACCGATTCCTCCTTTCTGCCGGATGCAACGGCATTCTCTGGTTTCTATTGCAAATACGCTCTGAATTTTCCTGTTTATGCCAGTCTTTTTCTTTACGGTTAATGTGCCGACAGGACACTCCGTGCAAGGCTTCCCGTCTTGAAGAGGGTGAAACATAGCAGAACGGTATATCCCATGACTCCCCAGATCGAGGCAATGATATCCGACGAGAAAGACACTCCCCGGATCAGCACCGCATAGATGCCGACACAGATCATGATGAGAAATCCCTGAAAGCCAAGAGCCATCAGCGACTTAAAGTAGTTCTGCCCGATCTGGCTCTGCTCCCTGTTTCCAAAGGTCGAGAACGGTATCGGTGCAAGACTCGTCATCAGATAGATCTCGATCATCCTTCCGTACACGATTACAAAAATCGCCAGGGAGAAGATCCACATGAGAAGCCGTACAATCAGTGTCTGTAAAAACAGCCCCAGGAGCGGCCCGACTTCCATCTCTTCGATCTGTGCCTGAAGCCCTGCGATTGCACTGCCGTCAATCGATGTATTGCCGATGAGCCCGCCGGAAGCATTCACCACATGCTGCGCAACATCAAATACTGCCATGGTGATGGTGAACGTATTGCTGATAAGCGTAACCGCGATGAACGTCTTGAAAATCCATTTGAAGAATATCCATGTTTCAAAGTTCGCCAGGTTATTGTGATCAATGATCAGCTGGATCAGCTCGTAACAGGCAATGAATGTCAGGATTATGCCGGCAATCGGCATGATTACCGTTTCCGATATGTTCCTGATCATCGAGTAGACACCCGGCGAAAATGCCGCCGGGGTCGTGCCTACTTCCGATGAGATCTGTCCGACCTGCGCATTGACCGCATCAAACAGGCCGGACAGATTGTCCATACATGCCGTCACGAGGATGTTCCTGAGCCACTCAGAGATCTGCTCGAGAACGTAATCCATGCACTACCTCCGATCAGCCGAACAGAGTTCCGAGGATCGGAACCAGGGTAGTGCCGATCAGGGCGACGCCGCCTCCCGCCATAAGCTGCTTGATTCCCTGGGACTTCGCCCCGGGGTTGTCGTTACCGTAACCTTCGAGAAGGTTGATGCCTCCCCAGACGCCAAGGCCTGCACCAAGCGCGATGACGAGGGTCTGGAGAACCGTAATAGACTGCTGAAAAAATGCCATAAATAATACCTGCCGGAGCACAGTCTGTATGCTCCGAGAAGGCAGTTCCAAAAGAAAAGAGCAGGCCTGTGCTTTTATTGCATCATTCCTGCTCTCCTGTGCTCCGGCATATCCTTTCCTTATGTGTACGTTCTTTTGGACTGCCTGAAACAATATTCAGTTGTCATGCTCCGCTAAGTGGGTGAATGAATTCTGACCATGCTGCCTCCTAACTGCGGTAAATCGCCGTCATAATCTTTCTGAACATCTCGTCCGTCACGCCGATGCGCCAGCCGCAGTCCGTCAGTACTGTGTGATGGCCGTCCTCATCGGTATCAACCGCAACGATATGCCGGATGTCGATCGCGTCTTTTTCATTGGAAATGAATGTCCCCATCTTCACCTCCGTCAGCGAAACGGCATCTCATCATGCGATGGAAAAGACATTGCCGGCTTTGCCGCCGCTTCCGCCTTCTTCTCTGCAAGCTGGCTGAGCCCGGAACCTGCCCGCTCTCCCTGGTCCCTGTTCCTTTCCTTATAGGACTCCACAAGGGCTTTCAGCTCCTGATTCGAAACAGTACGGGTATCACTGCCCCAGATATTTTTTCCGTTCTCATCCTGCCCGATCACCTTGGGCCTCGACAGCTTCGTATAGCCGTCTTCCGGGAGTTTCATCCACATCCCCTTGCCAAACTTGTTCTCGTGAACAAAACCCGCAGGGACGACGAACGTCTCCCAGGATCTTGCGTCCTTCGGATCAGCGTTCGGGATCTTGATCTCCACCAGCTGCTTGCCGGCTTTCGAAGTGAACGGCTCACCCATAAGGCCTTTTCCAAACTTAATAGCTACTTCCTTGCGCTCTTCCGCGCTGTTATTCATTCTCTCTTCTGCCAAAACAGCTCCTTTCTGCCCGGATCCTGGCAATAAAAAAGGATGCCCGAAGACATCCCTGTAACCTGTTCCTGTATTGAGTTCAATAACTATTCAACGATCCAATCTACGAATACTGCTTCCTCCGGTGAAAAATAATCGTCCATGTTGCTGCTTAATCCTGCCGCCATAGCTGCCTGATGAAATGTAATTTCCTCCGTATTGCTCAGATAAATGAATGTTGAATCCCTGGCGGCGTTAGACATCCGGCCGCTGATTTCCAGCCGATATTTATATTCATATCCGTCGCATTCCCAGGTTCCGTCCGGAAGTTCATAATAAGTTTTAAAGCCGCCGGTGACTGCCTTCTTCCCGTCTTCTGCGACAACGATCTCCGCTCTGTATCTGTATGCATCCCAGTCACCGCCTTCATTGCGAATATCGCGTATACGGAAATACAGGTAATACCGGCCCGGCTCAAGACTGCCGTATTCTTCTGACCAGTCTATAACTCTTTCTGTCGCCGTCCCCTTTTCCACCAGATAAGGTTCCTCATCTGTCCGGATTTCTTCTTTCCATCCCCAACTGTCTGTTAATGGATCGTAGCAAAGAAGATAAAAACTGCTGTCCGCTTTGATCTCCCCTTCAGGATAGCCTCCCATCTGCCTCAGCACCAGTGTACATCCCTCAGGTGTTATATTTTCGGCAATCACTCTGATCCCCAATCCGCCGAGATCCTCAAGTGTTCCATGAGAGATCCATGCAAGTTCTTCCTGCCGGTCTGCGAATGTGAGCACCAGGTGTTTGCCATCTTCGTCAAAACTATACTGCGCCGTCTCGTCGCCGCTTTCTGTATGGAAAATGATCTGTCCGTTACCGCCATCCTCATATGTGAACGCAACAGCATCTGCCTCCTCAGTACCTATGCTTCTGCCGTCCATCTCTACATCAAACTCATAGTATCGATACGCCTGATCATAAGCCCTGGCTTCCCAAATTCCCTGATGGATCGGCAGTTCCGACAGGAATGCCTCTTCTGTTTCTCCGGATACTTCTTCAGCAGTCTCCTCAGGTACTTCCGGCGTCTGTTCAGTCACCACCTCAGGAACCGTTTCCTTCTCCGCCTGCGGCACTGCCGCACAAGCAGTCACTGACAGCATTACAATTGCTATGACAGGGATAATCCGTTTGCTCACATAGACCTCCGAAATTATGTTACACTCATGCAAATCAACTTTTTCTGTTTTCAGATATCATACCTGCACGCGTTCTGTTCATCAATAAAAACATCATGAAACTTCTACAACTGAGAACATCTCTGTAGGCTTAAGCTTTGCCCTCCGGTCCAGATACTTTTCAATATCAAACGTGTATTTCTTGTCATACCCAGCTGTTTATTTATAATTCGGATGCTGTGTCAGATCATACTTGTCCGACAGAAATGGCCGAACGCCGCGCAGCTGCAGGATGCATTTACCACCTTCCATTACCGCCAGTTCGTCTTTGCTCATCAGATCATGCCCGAGTTTCTGGTAATTCATGGAGTGCGAAATATCCCTTCCGCGGCTCTCGCCGGTATTGTAGGAATCGATTGTCTCCTTCCCCAGTGCTTCTGACCAGGACTTCAGCGTCCCCTCTTCCGTCCCGCCGAGAAACACTCTGGAATCCATGTTGCCGATGATCGTATCCGCATTATCCTTGTACAGCGCCTTGATCTGGCTCTGTGCCTGCCAGACAAGACAGGCTGAAATCTCACGTGACCTTATTGTTGCCACCAGCTTTTCCAGGTTCGAGATCTGTCCAATGTTGGCTGCCTCGTCGATGAGACACCTGACATGAACAGGAAGCCGACCGCCGTATTTATCATCCGCCTTTTCACACAGCAGGTTGAACAGCTGACTGTAGATCATGGCTATGAGGAAATTGAATGTCGCATCCG
>JAFTFD010000110.1 GCA_017449745.1 Lachnospiraceae bacterium | reverse complement strand
CTCTTCCCCCCTCACAGAGAACTGTTCCGGACAGTCTTCGCTCTCAAAACTGCACAGAACATAGTTGTGTCCCTGCTCCGTTACGCAAAGGCGTCCTGTCAGGTCAGTTCCTCTCCCCTGCATACCAGTCTTCTATCGACGGATCTGCCTTGATAGAAAGATCCCGGATCGTAAGGCCTGTTACGTTCTCCGTGTAAAGCCCGTAGATCTTCTCCCCGACATGTCCGGAGCCGTCGCACGGACGAAGGTCATATCCATCCGCAGCCCACTTCGTCGTTTTTTTCAGTTCTACCTGGACGCGATCGATCAGAACGTTTTCGATCGGATGTTTCTCATTTCCATACAAGAGAATGCCGTTTTCCCCATGGCAGGTGATATCACGGATCTTCACATTCCGGATCGTCCCTGTCGGGATGCCGTCATGACGTTCCACCGCCGTGAGGCAGATCGGCTCTCCTTTTCCCCAGTAATGCTCCGAGAAGCAACGCGTGCGGATATGAAGATTGCTGATCGTGACATTCTCGATATTGCCCTTATCCCGCAGCTGCAGGGACACGCCCCTGTTGGTCCTGTCGATCACGCAGTTGTCGACGATGATGTTCCGGAAGTCACTCTCGCTTTCCGTACCGATCTTGATCGCAGCGCTCGTGGAGACCAGCGTACAGCCTGTGATGATCACGTTTTCGGACGGACCGTATTCTTCATACGCCTGGGAAGTCTTCAGGACGATACAGTCGTCTGCCGTCTCAATATGGCAGTTCGCGATCCGGACATTTTTGCAGTGATCCGGATCGATCCCGTCGCAGTTTGCCATTCTCAGGTTGTTTAAGATCCTGGCTCCCTCGACCAGAACATCCTCGCAGCCGACCATATGAAGAGTCCAGAACGCGGAGCCTGTCAGGGTGACGTCGCGGACCGTGAAATGATGCACGTTCTCGATGAACAGCAGAGGTGTTCTGGGATACCACTTGCCTTCAATGTGATATGGATTCTCATCCCCGTAGTAGATCTCTTCCGTCCCGTCGATCGCACCGTATCCTGTGATCCGGATATTCTTTCCTCCGGCAGCATAGATAAAGAAGTTTGCCGGTTTTCCGTCATATTCGCAATTTATATACGAGGGGACCTCCCTGTCTCCCAGCGGAATATCGGAGAACTTTTTGAAATCCTTCAGGTCCGAGCTGGCTTTTAAGACCGCCCCGCTCTCGATATGCAGTTCCGTATCCGAATACAGGATCAGGGAGCCGCTCCGGTAAGTCCTTCCTCCCGGCAGCAGCACCGTGCCGCCGCCGTTTTCGCGGCATGCGTCCAGCGCCGCCTGGATCGCGACACTGTCAAGGGTCGTCCCGTCGCCTTTTGCGCCAAAATCTAGTACGTTGTACATGGTGTCTCCTTTACATCCCAATCATGTCAAATACCTCAAAGCTGACGATGACCTCGTGGTCTGCTTTGGGGTTGTCGTATTTTACCTGTACGGACTTGAGCGTCTGGCTGTAGTACCAGCCTTCCTGCGCCTCCTCGAATTTCCTGCGGTGGAGGAAATGAGGGATCTCCCGTCCGTCAACAAGGACGAAGAACGGGGCCTTTTCCCTGTGGATGACATCCAGGCGGATCCTCTCCACTGCGGTCTCATAATTTCCTTCCCCGGTGAAGGTGATCTTTGTTTTTTCACCCGCTTCAACGGAGATCTTTGTCTTAAGGTATCCGCCGTTCCGGTAATCGTTGGACACGCCGTCGTCCTCATAGAGGGTAAAGGTGCTGTCCACATCCGGAGCCATGAGGATCTCGAGGTCCGTCGTCTTCTGCGTCATCAGGTTGGTGATGCGGTTACCCGACATCGGCAGGATCGCGCCGCTGCGGATGAACAGGGGAATGGAATGGATATCAACGTCAAGGTCCAGTTCCGTGCCCGGAGCGTACTCTGCGCGTGTATAGAAATCATACCAGCGCTCTTTCGGGTCCACAGGCTTAGGCAGATACACGCGGCGGACTTTCTGCCCCTTTTCCACGACATTGGCGACGAGCAGATGCTCGCCCCAGAGGAAGTCCACCCCCTGGCTGTATGTCCTGGGATCGTTCTGAAAAACAAGGAACTCCGCCTCCATGATCGGAAGTCCGCTCTCATGGGCGCGGGACTCCAGGGAATACAGGTAAGGACTCATCCTGTAACGGAAATCGATCGCCGCCTTGATGACCGGCGTCAGGCCGCTGTACATCCAGGGCTCGGTAACGGTATTGTCCGTGTTCGTGGAGTGGATCGAGAACCTGGGCTGAAAGATCCCGTTCTGCACCCAGCGCACAAAGAGCTCCGGCTCCGGAGAGACGCCGTAGAAGCCGCCGACGTCGCAGCCCTGGTTGGCGACGCCGGACAGGCCCATTCCGAGGATCGTCGCGATATTGTATTTGAGCGTATCCCAGCAGGTCAGGTTATCGCCCGCCCAGACCTGCGCATAGCGCTGGATCCCGGCGTGTCCGGAGCGGCAGACCGAGAACGGACGCACATCCGGATCGTACTCCTCAATGGCTTCATCGGACAGCTTACACATCATGTTTGCCATAATGGACTTCAGGTTTCCGATCGTGCCGCCCTTTCCTTCAAAGAAGACTCTGGCATCCTTGTCCACCATGGAGTCATATTCGCAGTTATCGTTCCAGATCGACCGGCAGCCGTACTGAAGAAGGCCTTTGCCGATGTACTCTTTCCAGTGCTTTCTGGTCTCCTCTTTTGTGAAGTCGACAAAAATACCGGGACCTCCCCACCATGTGCCGGTGCCGAGTCCCTTATAATTTCCGACTGATCCTTCGGGAAGATCCGGATCCGCTGTGACGAACATTCCCTTTTCCATCATTTCCGGAAGGAGCGGATGCACGAGGAGCATGCCCGGCTTGATGTTGGGAGATACGACGATGCCCCTCTCATTCATGGCCGCAAACCACGCCGCAGGATCTTTGAAGCGCTTATAGTTCCACGTAAAGGAGCATCTCTTGATGCCTTCCTCTGTCTCCACAGCGCAGTATCCGGAAGAGAGCTGGAATCCGTCTACGGGAATATCCTCCTCCCTGGTCGTATCTATGAAGTCCAGGATCGCATCGTCGCAGTCCGCCGGCAGCTCCGGATAATACATCGAGGAGCCGAGGTACCCGAGGGCAGCCCTGGGCAGCAGCATGGATTTACCGGTCAGGTCCGTATAGCGGCGGATCACATCGCTCATGGCCGGTCCCGCGATCAGGAACAGGTCGATATCGCCTGCATCTGCCGTGTAAGTGGAATAGCGGTGCCAGTAGTTGCGCTTCTCACGACCCATATTGAACATGCATTCCGATGTGTTGTGGTAAAAATATCCTACTGCTTTTCCGGTCGATTCCTGCAGCTTGATGTAGAACGGAATATGCTTGTAGAGGGAATCTGTCTTTACGGCGTTGTAGCCCATGGAATCGCCGGGTGAGAGGACCATCACTTCTTCCGCCTTGTCGATCTCACCGGACTTTTCCCCGAAACCATAGAAATGGTCATCCGCCTCGATTCTGGAGGAATGAAGCCTTCTGTGATTGGGATCCTCGCGATAGGCCAGATCCGGAATATCCTCATGGATCAGGGTCCCCTCAGCATCATAGACGGAGAGATAAAAAGGATTTTTATGGACAACGACCTTCAGGTTCCTTCCCTGAATGACCGCCTCCTGATCCCCGTCTGTCAGCTCTGCGGGGGCTGTTTTCACACGCTTTCTCTCGCTCCCCAGCACCGCATCCGTCCTTGAATCCCATGCCGTCATGACAAGACTGTAGGAGGCCTCATCGAAATCTCCGTCAAAGCCCGCGCGGATCCTGAGGATATCGTCTGTCAGAAACCACACGCGGATCTCGACGCAGTCCGCTGCGATCGAGTAATAATTATCCCGTGCCGTCACCGCTCCTGCACTGTAGCACACCTTCATGTCTGCCTCCTTGTATTTGAATTCAAAATTATTCCATAAACCAGTCGAGGATCCTCTTGATATCCTGATCCCAGAAATCCCAGTTGTGCATATGTCCGGGCGCCTCATAGTAGGTGATGTCCGCGCCCAGGTCTGTCAGCCTCTTATGCGCTTTCTGGTTGAGCTCAAACAGGAAATCCTTATCTCCGCAGGACTGGTACAGTTTCGGCACGAGCCCTGTCGCGCGATCTCTCTCATAGAGTGTGAACAGATCCCTGTCGGTTCCGGCGAGGTGATCCGTCAGATGGCCGAAGATATCTCTCCACGCAAACGGGCTTTCTACCGCCCCTTCCTTTGCCGATTCATAAAGAGCCGCGATATCCAGCGCGCCTGACATAGAAGCTGATTTTGCATAAAGATCCGGCCTGGAAAGCGCCAGATACCATGCGCCGTAGCCGCCCATGGAAAAACCGGCGATATAGGTATCTTCCCGCTTTTTTGACGCCGGGAATATCCGGGTGATATAGGCAGGAAGCTCTTCCGTCATAAATGTATAATATTTGCTCCCGTGGACCATGTCCTGATAAAAGCTGTTCTCTACGCCGGCCATGACGCCGATGCAGTTATGCGCCTGCAGCGCCCGCTCCACACTGGAAAAACGCATCCAGGAATTATTATCCCCGTACGCGCCGTGCAGAAGATAGACGACCGGGAGCCCGTTTTCATAGTCATAGCGGGCCTCTTTTCCTTCCGCTGTGATCTGCTCGTTGCCCTCCGGTGTGGGCACGATCACATTGACCTCAACGTTGCGTCCGAGAACAAAGCTGAAATAATGGCATGACAGAAACATATTTCCCTCCTCTTTTATATTAAATTGTGTTGATCACGGTATCAGTATCTTGTCTTTACCGAATGATTCCGGCAGGGGCGGCAGCGGCACGTCCGGCTCTTTCTGCTCCGCATCGCAGCGCAGGTATTCCGCAACTTTGAACTCCACAAAGGGATGATCGTAAGGGAGCGTGAAGGAACTGCTGATATTCATGCGGTCCCGAAGCGCCAGCTCCTTTCTGTACTGCCCCGGCGTCATACCCAGATATTTGCGGAATGCGGAGTGAAAGCTTTTTACGTTCGGAAATCCCGCATCCTCCGAGATCGACAGGATATTGCTGTCGGTGTTATTGAGCATATAGACCGCGTATTCGAGCCTCTTGCAGGTGAGATATTCGTAAAAACTAAGGCCTGTGCACCTGCGGAAATATATGGAGAGATAGGAGACGTTCATCTCCTGCTCCCTTGCCAGCTCCGTCAGGGTCAGGTCCTCCCGGAAATGGCGGTCTATATATTTCGTCATCGCCTGGCCGCGCTTTTTCTGAAGATCCGAAGAGATACGCTCTGGTCCCATGCCCCCTGTCTTCCTATACCCGGAAAACAGTACGCTGAACAGCAGGAGGATCTGTGCCTTGATGAAGATCCTTCCCGCGATGTCGGTGTGCCTGTCAGCCAGCTCCCTGAAAATACGCGCGGCATACCTTCTGATCTTCATCATTCCGGGATCATTATGCTTTTCGCTGCTGCAGATGCAGTCAAACAGAGGCACCTGGCCGAGGATCCGTTCCAGAAACTCGCGCGAGAAGAGCAGGACCAGTACGATCGTGCCGATCTCCTGCATCAATCCGGCATGCCCGATATTCGGGTTGATCAGTGCAAAATCATCTTCCCCGAGTTCATAGATGCCATCCTCCGTGCAGAGCTTGAGATTCCCTCTCAGTACCATGGTGAGGTCCACGGAATCATTCCAGTTGAACCGGAAATTCCCCGCTATAAAGGCATGCGTCTCCACTGCCAGATCGCCGTTTTCGTCGATCAGCGTCAGATAGATCTTATCGTCCAGGCTCGCTGCCCGCGAAAGGGCTGTATCCTGTTTGTGTACGGAGTTCTTTTCCTGTGATTTTCTCTTTTTCATGTTTTCCGGATCACTTCGCTTGGAATAAATATGCAAATATATTGTAATAGATATTCCAAAGATAATAAAACAAAATATTTACCTCTATGTAATTTGTTTTTCTGTAAAATATTTTCCCTGTCTTTAAAATTCAAATCTCCTGTTTTTTAACATTTTATCGTGTCCGTTCTTTTTTGCGACTAATTTTAACCCAAATTATCGACATAAATATAGAGTGAAAAACGTCCCTGAATGAATAGAAGCAGACAAAAAAAGCGGATAAAATATATTTATTGGGGGAAAAAAATATGAGCTTCACTTCATTGCATCCGGAAATACAGGCAAAACTGGATCTGGTCATTGAAAAGCTGATGCATCTTGGCTCTGACGACAATCGGGCAGCTTACAAAGATATGGATCCCCTTCTTGTCGAATTGAACAAACGGGACAGCGGGATCGATCACTGGGACTGGCCGCAGGGTGTCGGCCTGTATGGACTCCATCAGTACCTGGAGTTTAAAGACCGTAAAGAATTCCGGGACTTTCTGAGGAACTGGTATTCCCGCAACATTGCCAAAGGCCTGCCTCTTCGCAACATTAACACCACAGCGCCTATGCTGACCCTGGTCGATTTTCTGGAGGAAGATCCGGCCTACGAGAAGCTTGCCGTCTCCTGGGCGGAGTGGCTGATGCATGACCTGCCCAGAACGGAAGAAGGCGGTTTTCAGCATGTGACGAGCGGAAGCGGAGACGGCACGTCCCTTAATCTCAACGATCAGCAGCTGTGGGTGGATACCCTTTTCATGGCTGTCCTGTTTCTCAATCGGATGGGGCAGAAATACCACAGGGCAGACTGGATCGATGAGAGCATCCATCAGGTCCTTATGCACATCAAATATCTGTGCGACCCCTGCACGGGATTGCTGTACCACGGCTGGACGTTCAAGGAGCGCAGCCACTTCGGCGGTATCTTCTGGTGCCGCGGGGACAGCTGGTTCACGCTCGGGATCCCCGCCTGGCTGGATATGTCCGGCGATACCCTGGTGCCTTCTGTCAGGTCGTTCATTCTGGACACCTTCCGGGCGCAGGTACGGGCCCTGGAACCGCTGCAGGCAGAGAGCGGGCTATGGCATACGATCCTCGACGATCCTGAGAGTTATGAAGAAACATCCGGAAGCGCCGCCATCGCAGCGGGGATCCTCCACGGGATCCGCTCCGGAGTACTGGATAAAAAATATCTTCCCTGCGCGGAAAAAGCTGTCCGCGGGATCCTGGATAACATCGCGGAGGACGGGACCGTATTAAATGTCTCTGCGGGAACAGCGATAGGATACGACGCAGAGCACTATAAAAGTATCATGATCGCGCCGATGGCCTACGGACAGTCCCTGACGATCTTCGCCCTGCTGGAAGCACTGCAGGCGTAACGAATTACTTGTCCGAGATGCGAAAATGCTGAATTTCTTCTTTAATATATAAACAGCAAAATTACTATTCGCTCGAACAGTTTATGGTAAATATGTTGGTATCTTTCAACAGTAAATGGTATAATATTTCCTGTTGTATAAACATATTTGCCAAAACAATTGACATTCATTGTGTGTAATATGTATATTTATTTATACATAAAATATTTTCAACCAAGGAGGAAAATATGAAAAGAAAAGCTATTTCCATTTTAATGGCTTCTGTATTGGCTCTGACTCTGGCAGCCTGCGGCGGTTCCACACCTGCAGCATCTGCTGAGCCGGCTGCAGAGGCTGCACCTGCTGAGGAAGCTGCTCCCGCAGAGGCTGCACCTGCCGAAGAAGCTGCTCCCGCAGAGGCTGCTGCTCCTGTTGACAGCGAGCTCGTAGTTGGCACATATGATCCCGCAAGCGCAGGCGACGTCACTGTCGGCTTTGGCTGGTGGGGCAACCAGGTCCGTGACGAAGTCACAAAGGCCGCTACAGATTATTTCACAAGCGTTTATCCGAACGTCAAGTTCAATCTGAACGCTCAGACATGGAATGACTACTGGGCACAGATGACCAGCTTCTCTTCCAGCGACACTCTGCCGGATCTGATGCAGCAGGACTACGCTTACTTTGAGCAGTGGGTAGAGGCAGGCGATCTGCTTGACCTGACACCTTATGTCGAGAGCGGCGCTCTGGATCTTTCCAAGCTTCCCGAGAGCATCGTTGACACCGGCAGAAGCGCAACCGACGGCCACATCTATGCTGTCTGCGCAGGCATGAACGCTCCGGCTCTTTCCTACAACAAGACTCTGACCGATGAGCTCGGCATCGAGATCCCGGACAACATGACATGGGATCAGTTCGTCGACATCTCCAAAGAGATCTATGAGAAGAGCGGCGTAGGCGTCCTCTTCCACAACCTCAACTCCGAGAACCCGATCACCTATTATGCACGCGGACTTGGCCATGGCGCTCTGTTCGAGGCAGAGGGTGTCACTGTTACTCCCGAAGAGATGGAAAAATTCTATCAGCGTCTGCAGGACGGCGTTAAGGACGGCTGGCTCTTCTCCACTGAGAAGTGCGCGAGCGTCGATATGGCGACCATCCCTCAGAGCCCGCTGGTATTCGGTTCCGATCCGAGCGTCAGAAGCTGGTGCGCATTCAACTTCTCCAACCAGTATGTCGCATTCGCAAACGCAGCTGAGGCTGACGGCATCGAGCTCGGCATCACAAGCTGGCCGGAGGACAACCCGACAAAGGCTAACTATCTGAAGCCCAGCCAGTTCTTCTCTGTTACAACAGATACACAGAATCCTGACCTTGCAGTCGCGATCCTGAACTACCTGATCAACGATCCTCAGGCTAACACACTGCTTCGCGCAGAGCGTGGTATCCCGGCTAACAGTGAAGTTGCTGCAGCTATCGCGGACGAAGTTTCCAAGACCGATGCAACATATCCCATCATTGTTAACTACCTTGATTTCGTCGCAGAGAACTCCGAGACGATCTTCCCTCCTCTTCCGGCTTACGCAGGAACTGTAAACACAGACGTTATCCAGCATCTGTCTGAGGAAGCTCTGGATCCCGCAACAAGCGAGACTCCCGCAACTCTCGGCCAGGCATTTGTCGATGAAGCAAACGCTATCGCAGCTGATTATTAATGGTCTGTCCCTTTAACGGGAGGCAGCTGTTTCATAACATTTATGAAGAGCTCTGATCGTTCTTCGTAATGTGATTGCTGACATAATTTCATCAGAGGCTGTCGGCAGGTCCTGTCGACAGCCTCTTTCTCTTAAACTGGTTTTTTATCGCGGAGAGGGGGTTACTCTGAAAATGGAAAAAAAGAGATCTCTGCGGCAGCGCCTTGGCGATGAGCATGTAGCCGGATATATTTTCAGTTTACCGTTTATCATCGGTTTCCTGATGTTTATGCTCATTCCGATGGTGATGTCTCTGTATTTATCTTTCTGTAAATATGACATTCAGAATCCGGCGACCTTTATCGGTCTGAAAAACTATATCGATATCTTTCATGACAAATCCTTCTGGAAGGCTCTGCGCGTCACCTGCTACTACGCACTGATCGGTACTCCTCTCAAGGTTATTTTCGCTCTGATCGTAGCCCTGATCCTGGCAAGGGATACCAAGCTGACCGGTTTCTACCGCGCCGCTTACTATCTTCCTTCCATCATCGGCGGATCTGTCGCAGTTGCGATCCTGTGGCGCCGCATGTTCGAGCCTACAGGTACGATCAATGCTATCCTTTCTGTTGTTTTCCCCGGCATGACCAATTTCAACTGGTTCGGTGAAAAGAGCGCGATCTGGGTCCTGATCGTCCTGACCGTGTGGCAGTTCGGATCTTCCATGCTGATCTTCCTGTCAGC
Organism: Lachnospiraceae bacterium; assembly: GCA_017449745.1. Classification (GTDB taxonomy): domain Bacteria; phylum Bacillota; class Clostridia; order Lachnospirales; family Lachnospiraceae; genus CAG-791. The sequence continues at coordinate 24,070 of JAFTFD010000110.1, read as the reverse complement.
CCTCAAACAGATCAACCGTGAACTGTACGAGGCTGCCATGGTGGACGGCGCCAATAAGTGGAAACAGTTCTGGAAGGTCACTCTTCCCCTGCTGACACCTACTGTTTTCTTCAACCTGGTCCAGCAGACGATCAACTCGTTCCTCGCCTTCACGCAGAGTAAGCTGATCACAGACGGCCAGCCCAAGGACAGCACCCTGTTCTACACGCTGTACGTCTACCGCAAAGCTTTCCCCAACATGGGCAAGAGCCAGATGGGTTATGCTTCCGCGCTTGCGTGGATCATGCTCGTCATTATTTCCTGCGTCACTGCGCTTCTGTTCTGGAGCCGCAGCAAGTGGGTCTATGAAGACTAAGGAAAGGAGGACACTGAAATGACTAAGAAAAGAACCATCGGCGCCATTGTCTATCACGTGCTCGTCCTGGCCGGAGCATTCATCATGATCTATCCTCTCCTGTGGATGATCTTCAGCTCCTTTAAGCCCACCAATTCGGTCCTGCCCACAGCTAAGCAGCTCCTTCCCACGGTATGGACGCTGGACAACTACAGGACCGGCTGGAAGGGATTCATGGGTTACACATTTGCGACCTTCTTTAAGAATTCCTTCTTTATTTCCATCCTGTCTACATTCGGGACCCTGGTGTCCTCTGCTTTTGTAGCATATGGACTGCAGAGACTTCACTTTAAGCTCAAGGGCATTCTCTTTGTCCTGGTGCTGTCTACCATGATGCTGCCTCCTCAGATCCTGATGATCCCGCAGTACATGTGGTTCAGACGCCTCGGCTGGGTCGGTACCTACTATCCCATGATCCTGCCTTATTTCTTTGCGATCCAGGGATTCTTCGTTTACCTGATCATGAACTTTATCGGCGGCGTGCCGAAAGAGCTCGACGAAGCTGCCAAGATCGACGGATGCTCCTATTACGGGATCTTCTTCAGAGTTATTTTCCCTCTGATCGTGCCCGCCCTGATCACCAGTGCGATCTTCTCCTTCATCTGGCGCTGGGATGATTACCTCTCCGCTTTGCTGTATGTCACAAAGCCTGAGATGAGACCGATCTCCCTGGCCCTGAAGCTCTTCAACGACCCGAGCTCCGGTTCCGATATCGGTGCGACGCTGGCTATGTCCACGCTCTCGATCGTACCCGCGACTGTGCTCTTCCTGATCTTCCAGAAGTCCCTGGTCGAAGGTATCGCAAGCTCCGGTATCAAGGGCTGATCAAGGAAAGAGATCCGCTTTACCATTTGCGCATATATGCAGATCCTGCGGCTGCACTGCTGTACTGCCATACTGCAAATGCAGGCCGTCACAGAGATGCAGCGGCAATCGGAATAAGAAAGCAATAACATGAAAACGCCGCTGAGATCAGCGGCGTTTTTTATATAAATAGATCGTAACTATTCAGAACGCCGAAGCATACACCTTCGGTGTATACTGTTGAAGGCTGTTTCGAACAGATACAATAAATCAAAAGAGAGGTCAGCCGTCTCTTCAGGCAGGGAGCAATTCGGGGAAACAATTGACGGCAGACCGGAAAGGAATTTACATGAACCAGGAAGTCAGAATCGGCATCATCGGTCTGGGCAACATGGGAACCAATCACGTAAAAAGCGTCCTCGGGAAGAAAGTCCCCCGTCTTCGCCTGACGGCTATAGCGGAGAGAAAGCCTGAAAGACGGGCGCAGGCATCTGCCCTGTTCGAGAGTCTCGAAGCGGGATCTGCAGAAAGGATCACTGTTTTTGAAGAAGGCATGGACCTGATCCACAGCGACGTCTGCGACGCTGTGCTGATCGCAGTTCCTCACTATCAGCATCCGGAACTTACCATCGAAGCTTTGCACAGCGGCAAACATGTGCTCTGCGAAAAGCCCGCCGGCGTTTACACGCTGCAGGTGAGAGAAATGAATGCGGAAGCGGAGAAATCTGACCGCGTCTTTGCCATGATGTTCAATCAGCGCACGAACTGCCTCTACCGCAAGATGCATGAGCTGATCGAAGGCGGGACCCTGGGGGCGATCAAGCGCGTCAACTGGATCATCACTGACTGGTACCGCACACAGATCTATTATGATTCCGGTGACTGGCGCGCCACCTGGGACGGAGAAGGCGGAGGCGTTCTGCTCAACCAGTGCCCTCACCAGCTGGATCTCCTGCAGTGGTTATGCGGCCTTCCCTGCCGCGTGCGCGCTTTCTGCCACAACGGTAAGTGGCACGACATCGAGGTGGAAGATGACGTCACGGCATATCTCGAATTCCCGAACGGCGCGACCGGCGTCTTTGTGACGACCACCGGCGACGCCCCCGGCACGAACCGCCTGGAAGTCACTCTGGAAATGGGCAAGCTCGTCTGCGAGGACAACAAGCTGATGCTCTACAAACTTGCCGAAAACGAGCGGGACTTCTGCCGCACAGCCAAAGGTGGCTTTGACTCTCCCGAGTGCACGGTCTGCGAAGTAGAGACGGACGGCATGAACGAGCAGCATGTCGGCGTCATGAAGGCTTTCGTCGGAAAGATCCTGGACGGAACGCCGCTTGTCGCTGACGGTGCGGAGGGCATCCGCGGCCTTACCCTCTCTAACGCCATGCACCTGTCCGCATGGCTGGACAAGACAGTGGAGATCCCCTTTGACGAGGAGCTCTTCCTCTCCGAGCTGACAAAGCGCCGCCAGTCCTCCAGACAGAAAGAGGCAAAAGATATCGTCTTTGATACAGAGGGGACTTATTGATCCGTTGAACTTATTGATTCGTTAAACGCTGAGCAGGTAAACACTACTGATTTGGAGGAATTCAAAATGTGGAATACTATAACCCTCTCCGGTTTCGCAGATGAGATCTCCACAGATCTGTCTGAGCAGATCCGGGTACTGAAGAACCTTGACGTGTCTTATGTGGAAATGAGAGGTGTTAATGGGAAAGGACTTGTATACTATACACTCCCGGAGGTACGGGAGATCAAACAGCAGCTGGATGCGGAAGGCATCCGCCTCTCCAGCGTCGGGTCTCCGATCGGAAAGATAGGCATTGCCGATGACTTCGCGCCTCATATGGATCTTTTCAAACATACGGTGGAGATCGCAAAGATCATGGAGACACCGAATATCCGTATGTTCAGCTTCTTTATCCCTCAGGACCAGGATCCCTCCGTGTTCCGCGGCGAAGTGATGGACCGGCTCGGACAGATGGCTGATTACGCCGCTGCCTCCGATGTCGTCCTTCTGCACGAAAACGAAAAAGAGATCTACGGTGATAATGCTCCAAGATGCCTTGAGATCATGAAGGAGTTCTACGGCGATCATTTTAAGGCCGTATTCGATTTTGCCAACTTTGTCCAGTGCGACCAGGATACGCTGGAAGCTTACGAGATGCTGAAGCCTTACATCTCCTACATCCACATCAAGGATGCCCTCTTTGGCAGCGGCGAAGTCGTTCCCGCCGGCCACGGAGACGGAAATGTCGCAAAGATCCTGTCCATGCTCAAGGAGAGCGGCTATCAGGGATTCCTCTCTCTCGAGCCGCACCTGCAGCAGTTCTCAGGATTCTCCGCCCTGGAAAACAGCGAGGGCACCGTGCAGAAGGAGAGAAAGTACACAGGCGAGGAAGTCTTTACGATCGCTCATCACGCGCTGTGTGAGATTCTGGAGAAGATATAAGATATATAAAAATGAATATTGCGCCGTGGTATCGTGGTATCTCCATACGGCGCTAATATAACAATATTGCCTGTTGCGTCCGTAAAAAAGATTTATCCCTGTCAAAAATGCAAGGTATTGCGGAATTCTTTTCATCTGCGTTTGTCTGTTCAGGCGAGATGCATCCGTAAGGTCACCCGCTTGATGATTCGGGAAGGCTCAAAAAGAAATAAGCAGAAGTTTATCGGATCAGGATAAACTCCTGCTTGTTCCAGCCGCACATTCCTTCTGTTTCATAAGCTCTGCCAGAACCTGACAACGTATTCCTTTAGTTATATACTTTGCCAGAACCTGACAGCGTATTCCAGCCACCCTTCCGCATCCGTTCCGATGCCGAGTCCGAAGCTGTGCCCGGCGTGACCGACAATATGAACTTCCTTTCTGATGCCGTACTGTTCCAGAAGCGCTTCGAATCTCCTGCCGGTTACGATCGGCACTACAGGGTCATCCTCTGCGTGCACAAAATAGGTCGGCGGATAATCCTTGTCGATCAGATTCTCCAGGCTGTATACCCCTATCTTATCCCTGTCAAAATCAGCACCGCCCACTCTTCGCAGCAATGCAGCCTGCCCTTCCGCGCCAGCTGTGTCCTTGTTTTCTACACACTTCTCATAGATTTCATAGAACATGGACAGGACCGGTGCCGGATAACTTAGAAGCATTGCTTTTGGCTTCGCAGCTCCATATGCCTCATAACCTTTCTGTTTTGTTCCCCACATGGAGCACAGGTGGCCTCCTGCAGAAGCTCCCGTAACAGCATAGCCCTCCGTTTCCACCTGCAGTTCATCTTTATGCTTTTCAATATAGTGGACAGCTGCCGCGTAGTCCTCCAACGGCTCCGGAAACAGTCCTGTTTTCCCTGTGCGGTAGATCAGGATAAAAGCGTTGTACCCCAGTTCGTTGATCCTCATGGCAAGGGGGTACCCCTCCACCAGGACCCATTCCCGATTGTAGCCGCCCCCGGGGCAGACCAGGATATAAGACTTGCCGGGATGTACCGCATAATTAAGCAGGCAGACATCCGCCTTGTCATAGATCATCTTATATTTTCCGGCTTTTCCGGCATCTGAAGAAGGTTTCTCACCGCTGTATATACTTAGTACAAAATCTTCTGCTTCACATCTTTTTGCCGTATACTCCAGTGCTTCGATGAGACGGCTTTGTTCAATGCCATACTGCTGCAGCTGCGACTCGTATTTCTCGTCATCCAGATTTGTGAAGATAAAGTCTTTCACCTTCGATAAAGACGGTATTCTGCCAAGCTCTCCTATTGTCATTGTGCCTGAGATCATCATTCCTTTTCCTCGCTTTCGACCTGCCGATTATTGCTGTTTCCTTCATCAGAAACCAAAACCTGCGTTCCTTGTAATTAACACAAAACAAGGATGCAACGATACTTGTCATTATCACCAAATAAGGATGTATCAATACTTGAAATTCTACCATACTGCTATTGCTTTTTTATATGTTCTAGAGGAAAATATATGATTGTAAGCGTTTACACAATATTGGCCGGCACAGCCGGCTCTTGAACAATACTATTTATTATTCTTTCCGGAGGAGGCAGTTTAAAATGCAGTACGTGAATGGCAAGATGAAAGATATTCAGATCGCCTACATCGGCGGCGGTTCCCGCGGCTGGGCGTGGACTTTTATGACCGATCTGGCGCTCGATGACGAGATCAGCGGTGTGATCCGTCTGTATGATATTGATCCTGAAGCGGCAAAGCACAATGAAGTGATCGGCAATCACCTGATGAGCCGCCCGGAGGCAAAAGGCGACTGGAAGTTCGAGACCGTCGGTTCCCTTCAGGAAGCCCTGACCGGCTGCGATTTCGTTGTGATCTCCATTCTGCCCGGAACCTTTGATGAGATGGAATCCGATGTCCATCTTCCGGAGAGACTTGGAATTTATCAGACTGTCGGCGATACAGCAGGCCCCGGCGGCATGATCCGCGCCCTGCGCACGATCCCCATGTTCGTCACGATCGCCGAGGCTGTCCGCGACTATGCTCCGGACTGCTGGGTCATCAACTACACGAACCCCATGTCCCTGTGCGTGAAGACACTGTATGAGACCTTCCCGCAGATCAAGGCTTTCGGCTGCTGCCACGAGGTCTTCGGCACACAGAAAGCGCTGAGAGGCATCTACGAGTTCCAGACCGGCGACAAGGTCGAGGACTGGCATGACGTTCACGTCAATGTCGTTGGCATCAACCACTTCACATGGTTCAGCGAGGCTTCCTGCCACGGCAAAGACCTCTTCCCCATCCTGCGCGACTATATGGCACAGCACTTTGAGGAGGGATTCGAGGAAGCAGATGACAACTGGATGAACTCCGTTTTCAACTGCGCGCACAGAGTAAAAATGGATCTGTTCCGCCGCTATGGCTGGATCGGCGCTGCCGGCGACCGTCATCTTGCCGAGTTTATGCCCGGTGATGAGTACCTCAAGGATCCCGATACAGCACACAGCTGGAAGTTCGGCCTGACAAGCGTTGCCTGGAGAAAAGAAGATCTGCAGCGCCGTCTTGCCCGCAGCGAAAGGCTCTACCGCGGGGAAGAAGAGATCGAACTCAAGCCCACAGGCGAGGAAGGCATTCTTCTGATCAAGGCCCTGTGCGGCCTGACACGCGTTGTCAGCAACGTCAACGTTCCGAACTCCGCACTTCAGATCAGCAACCTGCCCGCAAATGCCATCGTGGAGACCAACGCTGTCTTCAGCCGTGACTCGATCCACCCGATCGCTGCCGGTGAGGCAATTGCGGATGTCAAGGAGCTGCTGATGCCTCATATTGAAAACCATGAGCGCATCTATAAGGCTGCGACCACCTGCGACCGGGCTCTTGTCGTGGAGGCATTCCTGCATGATCCCATTGTCAAGGGACATCACTGCAGCCCCAGGCAGATCGCAGAGCTCGTCGATGACATGATCGACAATACCATTGCTTACCTTCCGGAAGGCTGGAAAGAATAATTCATAACGACATTAAGGGAGACAGGGGACGGTTCTCTGTCTCCTGCCTTCAAGTGAAATAAATGGGCAGATCTTTTGTCATATTAAAAAAAGGTGATCACATCAACGTGATCACCTTTTTTTCGATCTAATAGATTTTATAATGTTCTGCCGCCTATATCAGGGACTGAGAACCAAGCCCTGCTTCATGGCTGATGCCGAGTCTGTTGTCAGGAGACATAGAACCGTCCCCTGTCTCCTGCCTTATTTATGGTCTTTCTGCAGGCCCTGTTCTTTCAGGAGTCTCCAGATGTGCTCAGGATCAAGCGGCAGTTCGTGGATCATGAGGCCGGTCGCGTTGTGAATCGCATTGGCGACTGCGGGAGCGATGGGAGCTGTTGTGCCCTCGCCGCACTCCTTGGCGCCGAAAGGTCCTTCCGGATCCGGAGCATAGTCGAACTTGGTCGTAATATGAGGCATATCCAGAGCTGTGATCATGCGGTAGTCACGGAAGTTCGGGTTCATCATGCGGCCCTTGTCATTGATCTTGAGCTCCTCATAAACGGCATAGCCGAGACCGGAGTAGATGGAACCTTCGAGCTGTGCCTCCACGGCGCGTTTGTTAAGAGCGCGTCCGCAGTCATGTGCGAAGAAGAACTCATCGATGTCGATCTGGCCTGTCTCCTGGTCCACGAACAGATGGCAGGCACCTGTTGAGAATACGTAGGAGGGAGCATAGTTGGAAGGCTTGCCCTGATACTGCGCGTTGTTGGTCCTGTGATAGTAGGAACCGACACCCACGACTTCATCACCGCCGTGTGTCAGCATCGTGGCGTAGACAGCCTCTGCCCAGCTCATCTTCAGATCGGTCTTGCCCATATCTCGGCAGATGATGTTGTGATCGATGATGTCCAGCAGATGCGGCTCGCAGCCCCATTTTGCTCCGATGACCTCAAGGATCTGTCTCTTGGCATCGACTGCCGCGCGACGGACAGCGTTGCCGCCAAGGAACGTAACACGGCTTCCGTAAGCACCGGAGTCATAGCCGGAGTCGAACGTGGACGGCTGGATCAGCTTGACCTCGTTCATATTAAGGCCGAGCTCCTCTGCTACGATCGCTGTCATAACAGTATCCGCGCCCTGGCCGTTGTCGTGGCAGTTGGAATACAGGGAGACGACACCGTGAAGGTCGACACGGACGGTTGCATTGGTCTGTACCTGGTTCGGAGTATTCAGGACCGGGGCAGCTGTTCCGGAGACGAATGCCGTTCCGGCAAAGCCGATGCCTTCGCCATTGCCCATCTTGTCCTTGCGCTCCTCCCAGCGCATGAACTTTGCCGCGTCATCCAGCGTTTCCTTGAAGGAGCAGGAGGTGACGATCAGGCCTGCAGGTGAATGATAGCCGGGTTCCATCGCGCTTCTCTTGCGGAATTCGATCGGGTCGATTCCCATTCTCTCTGCAGCGAGCTGCATGTTGACGTCGTGTGCGAACTGGACCTGGCAGGCCGTATAGCCGCGCATAGCGCCGCCCTCTGCCGTATTGGTCAGAATTCTGCGGGAGCGGAAGTCGATCGCATCGATCTTATAGGGGAAAGCGCACCAGATAACGGACAGGTTGACTGCCGCGTACTGAGAGTGAGAAACGCCGTACGCGCCGCCATCCATGATCTGATCGGCCTTCTTGGCGAGGATCGTTCCGTCCTCTGCGAATGCGGTATCGATGTGGATCTGGAACGGATGTCTGCCGTGCATGGTCTGGAACTCTTCCTCACGGGTCTGCACGAAACGTACAGGGCGCAGGGTCCTGCGGGCAAATTCGCAGGCAATAAACTCGGAATAAGGCCAGTTGGACTTAGATCCGAAGGCGCCGCCGACATAGGGGCGGATGATGTGGAAGTGTGAAACATCCTTCTGGAATCCGTGTGCCAGCCAGAACTGGTCGCCGAAGCTCATTGTCGTGGACTGATGAACTGTCCACTCATCTTTCTCGGGATCATACTCTGCAAAGGTCGCATGGGGCTCGATCGGAGCGTGCTGGATACGATGTGTCTTGAAATCCTCATGCTGCACATAGGCCGCCTTCTCGAATTCCTCGTCGATGTCCTTGCCGTCGTTGCTGCCCTGCTGATGGCAGGTAGGTCCGATGTTGTGGTTATCATAGCCATAGCCCTGGACATCCGGAGCGCCATCCTTGATGGACTCCCACGGATCATAAACGCCGGGCATCTCTTCATACTGCACGTCGATCAGTTCCAGTGCCTGCTCCGCGATCTCTTCACTGATCGCGCAGACAGCGACGACCGGATCGCCGACCATTCTGACCTGTCCCTGGCAGAGGATCTCGATATCTTCCGTGATGCGGATCGGGAAGTCCTTGCCTGTCAGAACGCCCTTGACGCCAGGCAGTGCCTCTGCCTTGCTGGTATCGATGGAGAGGATCCTGCCGCGGGAGATCGGGCTGTGCAGGACCTTGGCTGTCAGCATATTCGGAGCCATGAAGTCGCCTGCGTATTTTGCCTTGCCGGTTACCTTTTCATAAGCGTCCACATGTGTATATTTGCTCTCTGTAGAGCTGATCAGCCGGAAGTCCTCCGGTTTTCTGAAATATTCTTTATCTGCGAATTTATTCATGGACGATTACACCTCTCCTTTCTGCGCAGCAGCCATTTCCGCCATCTCGGCAGCTGTCGCCTGGATCGCCTCGACGATCTTTGCGTAACCCGTGCATCTGCAGAGGTTTCCTTCGATCGCCTCGCGGATCTCCTGCTCGGTCGGATTCGGATTGTGATCCAGAAGCGCCTTGGCCGACATGATCATGCCGGGTGTGCAGTAGCCGCACTGGAAAGCCCACTTGTCAATGAACTGCTTCTGCAGGGGAGTGAGTTTTCCGTCCTTTGCCAGGCCTTCGACGGTGAGGACCTCGCACCCTTCCACTTCTCTTGCCAGGGTAGCGCAGCTGTTGACGGGACGGCCGTCGATCATGACCGTGCAGGCACCGCACTCCGCCTCTTCACATCCTTTTTTCGTTCCTGTCAGGCCCAGATCATCGCGGATCAGGTCCAGCAGGGAACGGTTATCTTCGCACAGAACCTCGCAGGGCTCTCCGTTTAATGTAAAACTCAGTATTTTTTTCATCAGATCTCGCCCTCCTTATATCCCTCGAGTGCCTTCATGATCGCTCTCTTGGTGAATACCCTGACCATATCATGGCGGTATTCTGCAGACGCGCGGACATCCGAGATCGGTTTGCAGTCAGACATGGCAGCCACGCCGACCTTCTGCAGCAGCTCATCGGAGATCTCATTGCCGATCAGGGCTTTCTCCGCATTGTATGCACGGACAGGTGTAATTGCGACGGCGCCAAGTGTGATCCTGGCGTCCACGACCTTTTTGCCGTCCATCTTGAGCCATGCAGCGACGCCTACGATCGCCAGATCCATGGCCTTTCTGACGGAAAACTTGATGTACGCAGCGCACTCATCCTCTGCCAGAGGCGGGATCACAAGACCTGTGACAATCTCCCCGGGCTCCAGGTTGGTCTTCTTAACGCCCTTAAAGAATTCTCCCAAAGGCAGGTCTCTGTCTGCATCTCTTCCGTGCACCTTGGCGACAGCGCCGCAGGAGATCAGGATGGGAGCTGTGTCGCAGGAAGGGGAGGCGTTGCAGATGTTGCCGACCATGGTGCCCTTATGACGGATCTGCGTGGAAGCGACATACTTTGCAGCCTGTGCAACGGCGGGATTCTTTTCCCTGACCAGTTTGGAAGTCTGGATGTCATAAAGCTTGGTCAGGCATCCGATCTTCAGGCCCTGTTTCTCGTCGTACTCAATGTAATCCAGCCCGGGAACGTGCTTGATATCGATCAGGAAATCGCACTTGCTGCCCGGAGCCTTGTCTCTCATCGGCGGAATGATATCCGTACCGCCTGCCATGATCTTCGCACCGCTGCCGAGCTCATTGTAAAGCTGCATTGCCTCATCCAGCGTCGTGGGCGCGAGATATTCAAACTTAGGTAAAACCATGTTTCCCTCCTTCGCAAAAAACTATGTTACGCAGACTCCCCGGATTTTTCGAACGACAGGCACTGCCGCAGGGAGCCTGATATGTCTTTTCCCATTGTACGAAAAGCACTAAGTAACAACATAGTAGCCTGTGCTACACGCGTAACACAGGCTACAACAAATCATCGCTATCGAATTTGTGCACATTTCACATTTGCTAACGCTCACGGCAGTGCAGCATCTTTTCATCTGCCGTTCATCTCAAGATACAGCATATGGCGCTCGAGCTGTTCCGGACTGCGGACGCAGTAAAAACCGTTGATATATTCGATCAGCCCGTGGTCTTTGAGGCTCCGCATAGCCCTGGCGACACTTACCCGGTTCACCTGCAGCCTGTCGGCCGTGGCCTGCTGGCTTATTTTTTCCTCGATCAGCAGTTTTCCGTCATAGGGCACGCCGCTGCGGTCCGCCGCCTCCAGAAGAAGATTGCTGACGCGCCATTCCACCGTGTATGTCCCCTTCTGCCTGTACTGGTCCACTGTCTGAATCAGCCTGTCGGAAAGCGCATAGATCAGCGCCGCCGAAAATGCCGCATCGCTGGCGATCAGGGAAAAGAGGGTATCCCGGCTGATCCGGATCAGGTCAGAATCTTCCGCTGTTTTAAAGCTGAGGCTCGGCCTGTGCGTAATGACCATGCTGGGGATCAGGATGATCGAGCCCGCATAGCTGATGTTGAAAATACGCTCGTTTCCTGAGAGGCCGTGCTCGTAGGCGACTACAGAGCCCGATTCAATATAGTAGCAGTACTCCGGAGAAGTACCTGCGCGGCATAGAACCGAGTTTTTCTTTTTATGGATCAGGCTTCCCGCGTTTCTGAGAAGATCGATCTGCTCCCGGGAGAAGAGCAGCCCTTCCCCCTGATGCGGCTTCACTCCACGATCGGGAAGGTCAATGCCGACTGGTTTGAGAACATATGTCTGCAACGCCTGCGCTGTGCCTTCGCCGCCTCCGTATCCTGCCATGCATCCGCCTGTGCCGCTTCCGGAAACTCCAGCACCTGGACGAGATCGCCATAGGGGATCCATCGAAGCTGCCCCGCCACTTCCGCGGCGCTTCTGTCATAAATTCCCATCGTCACTGTTCCCGGCAGTTCCTTGCCAGTCTCCAGCAGGGCGTCTACAGCCTTCTGAACGGGCACATCCTGTGCCAGGGTATATACGATCAAGAGCCTTGTCATAGGGTTATTCCTCCTCTTACGGAATGCTAATGAGCAGTCTCCGTTTCCGCCCATCCTGCGGTTTCTCTGAAAATCTTTATAAACCTTCCCGGATCAGGGCAGCTGCATAGTCCAGGTCCACACAGACCGGAACGCTCCCCCGCATCGGAGGTATTTTTTCTATATACTCATTCAGGATCTGCTCATATCCGCCGTTAAAATCCAGAACATACTGCTCCGTCCCGTCAGAGACACGGATCCGGAAAAACTCTTTTCCGTCGATCAGGTCATAGCGGATATCCGTCACGTAATAGTTCTCGCTGTAATCGAACTGTGACAGGGAAAAGCCCTTAAATATTTCAACGATCCTGTCGTCCAGGCCGTGGTCAAAGATCCTGATCTTCTCTTTCATGTCTTCAAGCGTAAATACCAGCCGGAAAACAGCATCCTGCGGTACCGCGCCTTCTTCTGTGCATCCGGCGGCCTTCTGTGCTGCCTTTTCCCGGATCCGCTCCCACTCTTTTTGTCCTCCGGCATCTGTCCCCTGGGCCTGTTCCGAAACGCCTCCGGAGGAAGGTCTGGGACTGTCCGATAAATAGATAAAAAGCTTCGCCTCCGGATCCGCATAGAGGACATCATAGTGCAGGTCGGAGTAAAAACCGCACTCCGGGCACTGAAAGCCGAAAAGGTCCTCTTTCATGAGGCGGTCTTTCATTTCCGGCTCTTTCCGGATATCGATCACGCTGTGGATCTCTGCCTCATGGACTTTTTTGCAGATCGGGCACTCGATCTTTGCCTTTATTTTTTCCATCTGATCTGTACCTCATATAAAATGCTGACTAAAAACTGCAAACAGCTTATGCCTTCGATCCGGCCTGCAGAAACAGGAGATCCTTTTCCTGAAACTGCAGGTAGTCCGGCATCCCCTTTTCACTGAGGACCGGCCACTTGTCTCTCTGCACGAACCAGGTGAGGATATCCTCTCTTGTGTAAGATTCCCGGTCAGGTCTTACGTAATAATTCTTCTCAAACTGAAGCTCCGCCGAAGACTCGAGCAGGAAAGGAATGCAGTTCTCTCTTCGCTCTCCCCATACCGGCAGGAATTCGTGCGCCCGATAGCCGACGGCATTGAAATCCTGAGGCAGTATGAAAGAGGTCCTGAGAGTAGTTCCCCACTGCTCCGCCGCAAATGTGTGATCGTCGATCCGTCTTGCGGTGCTGATGTTTTTACAGCCGGATATTTTTGCGGCGGCAACGGTACCGGGCTTTGAAAACACGTCTTTTGTTTTCCCCTGCGCCGCGATCCTGCCTTCATCGACGATCATAAGGTCCTCGCTGAACCGGTAGGCCTCGTCCCTGCTATGGGTGACCAGGATCACAGTCCCCTCGTAATCACGCAGCTGATACTGCAGTTCCTGCTGCATCTGGTCCTTTAGATAAATGTCCAGTGCCGAAAAAGGTTCATCCAGCAATATGATCTCCGGGGAATATGCCATGATCCTGGCAATCGCCGTCCTCTGCTGCTGTCCGCCGGAGAGCTGGGAGGGAAGCCTGTCCTCGAGTCCCTCCAGATGAAAGCGCCGGATCATCTCCCGCACGCGCTCATTCCTCACAGCCCTGCTGCCCCGGACGCCGATGCCAATGTTTTTTTCAACCGACATGGTCGGAAAAAGGGCATAGTTCTGAAAAAGATATCCGACACTTCTGTCCTGTGTCCTGACATTGATTCCATGGGCACTGTCATACAGCACTCTTCCACCGGCTCTGATCACTCCCTCATCGGGAGTCACAATGCCGGCAATAGACTTAAGCGTCATGCTCTTCCCTGAGCCGGAAGCCCCCAGTATACTGAGCCGTTTAGCCTCCGTCCGGAAGTGGATATCCAGGGTAAAGCTGCCCATTGATTTTTTGATTTCTGCAGAAAATTCCATAATTGTTGCAACGGTGCCAGCTGCCAATCTACCGCCAGTCCGGAATCTTTTTCAGAGCCTTCCCTGCCGCAATATTCATCAGAAAGATCACGGCAAAGGCGATCAGGATGACCACAAACACCCAGATCCCGGCTGTCACATAGTCGCCGTCCTGGATGACCATCGCGATGCGCTGTGAGATCGTCGCCGTTTTTCCGGGTATGTTCCCCGCCAGCATAGAGGTTGCTCCAAACTCTCCAAGCGCCCTCGCAAAGGTGAGGATCGTCCCGGAAACGATCCCGGGGCCTGCCGTCGGCAGTACGATCTCCCGGAAGATCCTGAAATCCGACATTCCAAGTGTCCTCCCTGCATGGATCAGGTCGATATCCACCAGTTCAAAAGCCGCTCTCGCATTCCTGTACATAAGCGGGAAAGCGATCACCGTGGCGGCAATGATGCACCCCAGCCACGACTGAACGACCTTGATCCCGAACGTGTCGTACAGAAAAATACCGAAAAGACGGCGCTTGCTGAAGAGCAGCAGCAGGAAAAAGCCCGCGACTGTCGGAGGCAGCACCATCGGCAGTGTCAGGATCCCGTCAAGAACGGCCTTCCATCCTGTTTTGCAGTACATGATCCGCCGCGCCGCCAGGATCCCGAGAAAGAAAGAGATCACTGTCGCTGCCGCACCGGTCTTTAAGGAGATCGCCAGCGGGCTCCAGTCCAGTTTTTGAAGAACTACGAGGATGTCATTCATATCATTTGTGTTCTGATGATAAAAAGGATTCGATGTAAAATTTGCCAGGGCAGGTGCCTGTGAAATCTGCGGCTATTTCGTGCAGATCCACTAACCTTCCCCTCTCATTCCTGTCGGGCACCGCCTCCAAACTCGCATCCGCGCTGATGCGCGTATGCTCAGACAGTCGGCTTTACATGACAGCGTGAACGCTGCCATGTATCCCTCCCTATATTCGCGGGTCAGGAAGTGGATCTATGCACTCAGTCGCAAGCAGATTTCACAGGCACCTGCCCCTGGCGAATATAGTCTGCCGAAGGCAAATTATAAATCAGTATCGAAATAATAGGACTGCAGGATCGCGGCAGCTTCATCTGAGAGCACGTACTCCACAAATTCCGCGGCTGCCTGTACCTCTGCCTCATCCGCCTCTGTATTTACAACCTGCGCGATGGGATAGATGATATTTCCGGTGAGATCATAGGGGACGACCTCCAGGATCTGCAGTTCCTCCTCATATCCGTAAATGTCGGAATAATAGGTCGTGCCGACCTCGCAGGAAGCCTCGACGATGGCGGTGAGGACCTTGCTGACGTTGCTCTGCTCGCTGATCTCCACGCCGCCAAGCGCTTCGGATACCTCTTCTGTTGTATAGGCTGCGGCGTCCTCCGACTGCTCCAGGATTCCAAGATTCATCAAGGCTTGTCTGGTATATTTTCCCGCAGGAACGCTGCCGTCTGCCATGGCGATGCTCTCTGCCTTATCCAGATCGGCGAGTCCTGTGACGGCGGTCCTGCTGTCCTTTCTGGTGACTACGACGAGCTGGTTGTTCAGGACGTTGGCCCTGGTCCCCTCGATCAGGAGACCGTCTTCCTCCAGTGCATTCATCTGCTTCTGCGCGGCGCTGAAGAATACGTCGCAGGCATAGCCTTCTTCGATCTGGGTGAGAAGCTTGCCGGAGCTGTCCGCATTAAAGACGATTTTTATTTCCGGATGAACCTTGCTGAATTCCTCCGCGATCTTCTGCATGACCGTGTTGAGGCTCGCGGCAATGAAGACCTGTATTTCCGTTTCTCCGATGCTACCAATTGCTTCTGTTTCTTTTGGCTCTTCTGAAGCCATATTTGAAGCCGTATTGCTTCCTTGTCCGGCACCTTGTCCGGCGGTCTCCAAAGTGGTATCCCCAGCCTGCGCAGGAGGAACCGCTGCCGCTCCGCATGCCGCCGTACCAATTGCCATCACTGCTGCTAATACTGCAGAAGCCAGTCTGCGTCTCATTTTTCACCCCACATTTCAGTCCGTATCCGTTCCCCTGAGGATCCCAAGGCCATGAGCGAGGGGTCCCAGAATAAAGTCCAGATCTTCTTTCACAGCCTTAGGGCTGCCGGGCATATTCACGATCAGCGTTTTTTTACGGATCCCTGCCGTCTGTCTGCTGAGCATGGCCTTCGGAGTGATCTGCAGGGAATACCAGCGCATGGCTTCCGCGATCCCCGGAGCCATCCTGTCACAGACAGCCTGTGTCGCTTCCGTGGTAAGATCCCTCTCTGATAACCCTGTTCCGCCGGTCGTAAAAATAACATCCAGCTGCCTCTGGTCCGCGAGCCTTTTCAGATTGGCCTCCAGCATCGGCCTTCCGTCCGGCAGGACCAGCTCCTCCTCTACCTGATAACCGTTTTCTTTCAGGATCTGCGCCATCAGCGGGCCGCTTTTGTCCTCATATTCCCCTTTATAAGCGCGGTCGCTCAGCGTGATGACAGCTGCCGTAAAGGGCCTGTCTTTAGCCGGCTCGGTCATGACCACTTCATCTCCCGGCCTGATCGTTCCCTCCCGGATGACTCTTGTAAACACGCCTTCCCTGGGCATGATGCAATCTCCCATGACCTTGTAGATCGCGCAGTGGCTGTGGCATTCTTTTCCAATCTGCGTCAGTTCCAGCTCCGCGGCGTTACCGACTTTAAATCTGGTGCCCACAGGCAGCTTCGAGAGATCAAAGCCCTCCACGATGAGATTCTCGCCAAAAGCGCCGAAGTCCACCTCCGCGCCTTTTTTGCGAAAATCCTCGATCTTTTCAAAAGAAAGAAGGCTCACCTGCCTGTGCCAGTTGCCGGCATGGGCGTCTCCCACGATCCCCCAGTCGATCTTCAGCTGCGCTTCATCGATGGGTGTCTTCTGTGTCCCTCTTTTTTCACTGATACATATAGCCAGTAGTTTTCCCATTCCTTGTTCAGCCTCCGATCTCAACCATTTTCTTCTGCTCCGTAACTTTGGAGAGCAGGTCAAAACAGTGCGCCTCCGGTTTTTTGCGGATTGCATCTTCTATCGCATTTTTCAGCGCTGCCGCTCTGGCTGTCTTGTCAGCAGGATTTCTTAATAGCGGAAGCAGGTCGATGTTTTCGCCATAGCACAGGCAGGGCTTTAGCTTTCCTGTGCTGGTCAGGCGGATCCTGTTGCAATCCCTGCAGAATTTTCCGTGGATCGCGCTGATAAAACCGATGGAACCCTTCCATCCCGGGACCCTGACGTAGACGGCAGGTCCGTTACCATGGACGCGGGGATCCTCCTCAAGGTCCGGATACAGGCTGCGGATCTTTTCCCGGATCTCCTCTCCGTAAACAGGCTCAAACTTTCTGCCAAAGCCGATCGGCATCATCTCAATGAACCTGACATCGATCGGGCGGTCTTTTGCAAACTGAATGAGCTGCCTCCAGGCGTCCGCATTTACGTCTCTCTGGAGCACGGTGTTGATCTTTACGGGAATTCCGGCCTGAAAGGCAGCTTCGATCCCTTCCAGGACCTGGTCCAGGTCGTTTTTTCCTGTGATCGTCTCGAACTGCGCCGCATCCAGGGTATCCAGGCTGATATTCACTCCGTCAAGCCCTGCTGCCAGCAGCTCCGGCAGGCACTTCTTCAGCAGGATCCCGTTCGTAGTCAGCGTGACCTGCTCTGTCCCGGGGATCTTATGGATCTTCTCCACCAGGGCGGCGGCGTCCTTCCTGACAAGCGGTTCTCCTCCTGTGATCTTGAACTTGCGGATCCCCAGGCTCACCGCAGCACGGCTGATCTCCCCGATCTCCTCGTAGGTCAGGATGTCCTTCATAGGGATCTTCTCAATGTCCTCCGGCATGCAGTACCTGCAGCGCAGATTGCACCGGTCGGTGATCGAGATCCGCATATAATCAATTGTCCGTCCGTACTGGTCGATCATTTCCTGTTTTATCTCCGGCAGGCTTAGCTGGCTTCCTGTGTTTACACTCTCTTATTCCGCTTCTGTCTCTGTGAACAGCTCAGATCTTCTCAAGAAAAACTTCTATCGTTCCTCCGCAGATCAGGCCTTCTTTTGCCGCCGCTTCCGCTGTCATATCCACGCTGATAAGCTGATGCTCTGTTCCGTTTTTCAGCATGCTTACAGCTGCGCGGATCACCTGTGCTTCTCCCAGTCCGCCGCCTACGGTTCCGACGATCCTGCCTTCCGGGTCCACCAGCATCTTGGAGCCGATCTCGCGGGGCGCGGATCCGCTCTTGGAGACGATCGTGCAGAGCACCTTCCCGCTTTTTTCCTCATAGGACTGCGCGATCGCCTTGAGAATATCCCTCTGGTAACCTACGCTGTGCAGATGCGTGTTTTTAACGGAGATGATCTCCGCCATGATGGATACCCCGATCTCTTCCGGCGTCCTGGCGCCTATGGACAGGCCGATCGGCGCGTGAACGCTCTCCAGTACCTCTGCGGAGATCCCTTCCGCCTTCAGGCCGCTGATCACTATCTCGTTTTTCCTGTGCGAGCCGATCATTCCGATATAGGCGTGCGGTTTTCCTGCGATCTCCCTCAGGCACTCCTTGTCAAGAGAATGCCCTCTGGTCACTATGACAAAATACGTATCCCTGTCTCCGGGAATCTCTTTCAGCGCATCCACAAAATCACGGCAGATCGCTTCATCGGCTCCCGCCTGCAGGGCATTATCGGCAAATTCCTGGCGGTCCTCCAGGACGCACACTTGCATCCCGATCATTTTCCCGATCCGGATCACCGGCATGCTCACATGTCCGCCGCCGCAGATGACGAGTTTCTTCGTACTGCCTATGGTTTCAACAAGAATACGATCCTTCCCTGCCTCAACCACGCCGTCTTCCGCTGCCGATGCAATGACACCTGTGTTCTGCGCGATGCAGCCGGAAGGATCTGCCATCCAGACAGGCTCTCCCTCTTTCAGCAGGGCTTTTTCTCCTGTTGAAGCGCCGCTGATCACCGTGACCGCCTGTGTTTTTACACCGGTATCAATATTCCCTAAAATATCGTAGTATTCTTTCATCTTTTTTATTTTCCAAACCCGCAGTTCGGGAAGGTGCAGACGTCACAATTCAGGCAAAGGCCCCCTTCTCCGAGGCGGTCGATCTCCTCTTTTGTGACAAGGTCGCCTGCCATAAGCCTCGGCAGGATAATGTCAAAGATCGTTCTTTTGGCGTACATCACGCAGCCGGGGAGGCCGACGATCGGGATATTCTTTTCTCCCTTATATGCGAGCATGAACATTGCTCCCGGGAGGACAGGCGCGCCGTATGTGACGACTCTGTCAGCCGCCATGCGGATCGCGTAAGGAGTCCTGTCATCCGGATCCACGCTCATGCCTCCGGTACACAGGATCATATCTGCGCCGGCATCGAGGAGTTTCTGAATACAGCCGATCTCCATCTGTGCGTCATCGCTGCTGAGCTCATGTCCTATGATCTCGGCATCAAACTGTTTTACCTTCTGTTCGATCACCGGTGTGAACGTATCCCTGATCCTACCGTAGTAGACTTCATTTCCGGTGGTCACGATGCCGACTTTTTTATGAACATAGGGGAGAAGGGAAAAGATCTTGCCTCCCGGGACGGCCTCCCTGGCACGCTCCATTTTCTCCTTTTCGATGATCAGCGGAATGATGCGGGTGCCGGCGATCTTGTCACCTTTTCTGACCGGAAAATCACCGTGTCTGGAAGCGATCATCATCTCCCCGAGGGAATTGACGGCACAGAGTTTTTCCCTGTCGATCTTAAGGACGCCGTCGCAGTCCGCGATCAGCTCGATCTTACCCTCTGAGACGTCCGAAGGATGCATGTGCTCGTTTTTGCACAGATCATACAGAACCTGCGCCGCGTCGTTCTCATGCATCATATTCTCGTTGTTTTCCCAGATATAGACGTGATCCTTCCCCACGCTTAAGAGGACGGGAACGTCCTCCTCGGTGATGATATGCCCTTTCTTGAAGACAGGGCCTTTTTTTACATCCTTGATGATCTGTGTAATATCATGGCACAGCATCTGACCGACGGCATCTTCTGTTCTCATGAGTTTCATTCGCTTATTCCTCTGCTCCTCTGAGATAATCTCCTGATTTTCCGCCGCTTTTTGACAACAGATGGACCTGTGTGATCTCCATGGTCTTACTGACAGCTTTGCACATGTCGTAGATCGTCAGTAAAGCTGTACTGACGCCTGTCAGGGCTTCCATTTCCACTCCGGTGCGTCCGCTGGTCTTAACTATGCAGGTCGCCTTGATACTGTACTCTTCCTCATTCAGTTCAAAGTCGACAGACGCCTTTTCAAGCATCAGCGGATGACACAGCGGGATCAGATCTCCTGTGCGCTTGGTCGCCATAATGCCGGCGATCCTGGCAGTTCCAAGAACGTCGCCCTTGCCGATCTGTCCCTGTTTAATTCTGGCGAAGATCTCCGGGCCGACAAGGATCTTCCCCTCCGCACAGGCTCTCCTGCTGGTCACGTCCTTGCCGGATACATCGACCATCACGGCATTTCCCGCGCTGTCAAAATGATTGAATTGTGCTGCCATATTTTTTTACCTGACAGGTCTGCAGTGACCTTCGAAACTTTCCACGGTTTTTATTCTTCAGAATATTCCTCAGAACTATCCATTTAATTCCTCAGAAAATAGTAAATGCCGGGGAGGCCGACAGCTATTACAGCATCTGCATACCCGGCATCATTACCTGATGATCCTGAGATGGAAGTAGGAAACAGGAGGAGGACAGGGACGGTTCTGTGTCTCCTGGCCAGGAGACACGGAACCGTCCCTGTCCCCTTTTCCCCTTGTTTTCGTGTCAGCGAATTTCCATCCCGAGGTGATTATTTATCAAGCTTGCTTTTTATAAAATCAAAGATCCAGGATCCGCAAGCTGCCATCAGCGCGGCAGCCACTGTACTGATGAAAAACATGATTCCGTATTTGTAGCATGTTTTCCCCATCTGGGCGTAAAAAGCGCCGCGGAAGGTAAAGATCGTCAGGACGTATGCAACAAGCCCCAGCTTGCACTGCACATACATTTTGCCGGTATATTTTTCAGCCACAAGGGTGAGCGCACCGAAAACGCCGGCCAGAATAGAAACAATGATATTATTTCCGCCGCAAAGATTATCCAGGAATACGACGACCATTCCGCAGATCACGCCGATTGCGATAATAAGGCATCTTGTAAGGCCTGCACTCCAGGTAGCTTTCCAGTTCTTCTCAGTAATAAATCCGACAGCGATGAGCAGCACGCAGATATTCAGATAATTATCAGCGCCGCTGACAAGACCTGTCACAGCAAAATAGATGATCGAGGCCAACAGCATGTTTACGCCTGCACGGATATCTATCTCCTTCAGTCCTTTTTCCGGTTTCGGGGGCATCTGGGTTCTCCTTTCAGACTATGTCATTACATTGTAGCGTTTGTTACATTATGGCATTTCCCGGATAAAGCATCAAATGACGTTTTTTCATCCAATATTTCCAAATCAGAAATGAAGCCGATACGCTATTTGATCCGGCTGCTGAAAATATGATAGCTTATGGCAATACCGCTGCTCAAATCTATCTTTGTCTGATTGATTCCGTATTGGAATACTGTATCATTCCGGCCATCCCCTATTACTCTTCTATTTCCTTAGCAATCAAAAAACTGCCGCACCATTTCAGTGCGACAGCTTTCCAAACTATTCTGTTTTATGCCACAGGTATATGATGGATCAATTATGTTCCGCCATTTCTGCCAGATGCCGGAACTCCTCCTGTGTATCTGCGTCGGCCAGGGTCCCCGGATCATCCGCTTCGACTCTCAGGCTCTGTGCCGAAAGTCCATTCAATGCACCCTTGAGTCCTCCTTCTCCCTGCCAGGCAAGGATCTGGGGGATCAATGAGTTTTCTATCAAAATAGGATGCCCCTGTTTTCCACGGCAAATTGGAAGAACAAGCGGTGCCTTGTACTGCATCAGCTGTCGTACCGTCACAGAGGTGAACATCGGAATATCCGCGGGACAGAAAAAAGTCCGATCACAGCGATCTTTGATCGCAGCTAGTCCTATCTTTGCCGAATCGAACATCTGCGTAGTTTCATATGCTTCATTGCGGACAAACAGAATATCCGGATATTGAAGTGCCGCCTCCAGTTCCGCGGCACGGTAACCCGTGACGACAATGATCGGCGCGACACCAGCCTCCCGAAAATTCAAAATGACCCGCTCCGCCATAGGCCTGCCTGCGATCCTCATCAGCTGCTTGAACTCATGCATTCTGGTCGCCATTCCGGCAGCCACTATTACTGCGCCTGTTGTCATATGGATCCTCCGTTTGCAGCGTCAGCTCAGGCATTTCACAGAAAAAATCCGCCTCTTAACAAAATAAAGCTTCATCCCCTGCACTGGATTCCGTACGCATATGGCTCAGAATACGCCCTGATGCTGCAGTGTCTCCTGTTTTTCCTTCAGGAAAGTACTGAGAAGGCGGATGACCGTCTTATTCTTTGCGGAAGGGAGATAAACGAGAAGAAAGCGGATCTCCGGATCCTCCTCTATGTCAAGCAGAGTCACATTTTTCCCCGCGTCACTTTCCAGACATCCGATCGCGGTATAGTATGGGATCACCGTCATTGCCACATCACTTGATACAAGACTCATCAGCATGGAGTCCCTGCTGACTCTGTAGGCGGAAGGCGGGATCGACGGATCCAGCATTCTGGCAAAGTTGGCGGTTCCTTTCTGTGCCAGCGGAAAATCCCTGAAATCGCTGACAGAGACAGTATCGCGTCCCGCGATCGGATTGTTCCTGGACACAAGGCACACCAGCCTGTCCTGCGCGTATAATTCCTGGCAGTAATCCTCCGGTATAGACAGATCTCCAGTCACAGGGATGATCACGGCATCCATCTCTCCGCTTGCCAGGGCTGTCAGCAGATTATCCGCGCTGTCCTCCTGTACGTCAATAGAGTACTCTTTGAGTTTCAGGATTTCCTCTGTCAGAAACCTGTTCAATGTGTATAATGTGACAATAGGAGTATATCCGATATTGAAATGATTGCTGCCGGATCTCTGCAGCAGCTGTTCCGAATACTCTTTCTGCAGGGCTGCAATCTGTGTGGCGTATGGCAGAAATGCGCGGCCAAATTCGGTCAGCTCAACGCGCCTGGTCGATCTGCTGAGGAGATCGTGCCCCAGTTCCTTTTCAATAGCCTTGATATGTTTGGACAGGCTTGACTGTGAAATATACAGAGCATCGGCAGTCGCCTGAAACTGACAGGTTCCAGCCAGCGCGACAAATTCCCGCAGATAGTCCAGCTCCATGGAAAACACCTCCCATCTGCCTTTTATTCCATATGATAATAAATAGTAGTATGGTTAGAATTGAATGTCAAACAAATTGCGGTAGACTGGAAGCATATAAAAACGGATAAACCGAATTTCATTATTTTTCGTGAGTGTCACGCTTCGGGCTGCCTGAATAGTTACTATTTTCTTCTATTTACATAGATACTTTTTATTGTATTATAATAACATATTCGACGAATCGCCGGTTCATCACTGTCGTTGCCGGATATCACAATTATAATAGCAGCATCAGAATCTGCAGTATCTGCCGACACATAAAAGGAATCCATTCGTAATGAATATCTTAAATACCTTTACAGAAAGCGCCTCTGCTCTTCAGGAATATCTCGGCACGCTCGCCTTATGTCAGGACAATGATTCCATCCGCCTTGCCTCTGATGCCCTGAAGGATCCTGCTGTTACCGTATGCTTTGGCATCACAAGGGACGTCCCTGCCGTGATCGGGGAGTGTTTTGGCCAGAAGCCCGGCAGCCGATACGATCGGGATAAAACAGCTGCGCTTCTGCGTCGTCTGGGCGCTGACAGGGTGTACGACATCGACACCTTGATGCAGTTTGTTCTGGAGGAAAACGTGACGCTGGTAAAACAGCGGATCGCTGAGGACAAGGATCTTCCCCTGATCACTTCCAAATGCCCTGCTGTCGTTCATTTCATCACCCATCATTTTCCGGAATACAGCGGCCTCCTGTCTCCGGTTCCCGACGTAAGGACACTTTTCGTACAGAAGTGCACAGAGGAGATGCTTGCGCTCGGATATACCAGAGAGAACCTCTGCCTGATCCTGGTCTCTACCTGCATATTGGATAAGGACAATGAGGACACCGGCATCGATATCTGTCTTACCGTACCGGAGATCGCCGGCATGTATAAGGAATTGTTTAAAAACGAATCAGACAGTGTGGATGCCTGGAATAAAAT
>JAFTFD010000109.1 GCA_017449745.1 Lachnospiraceae bacterium | reverse complement strand
CGTTACCTACCCGGCAGCTATGGTCACGATGATGTTTGTTGTGGTGATCGTGCTGTTCTCCAAGGTAATGCCTGTTTTTGCCGAAGTATTCGAGCAGCTCGGCGCCTCCGTCAGCGGATATGCGCAGCACCTTATGAATATCAGCGCAGCACTCAGCAGGTTCTACGTCGTGCTGATCGTTCTATTCGCCGTAGTTGCGGCAGCATTTCTCTATTTTTACTGTACCGACAGCGGGCAGAAAAAGTTTGCACAGCTTGTAGAGACATTCCCTCTGACCAGAAAATTCTCGGAAGATCTGGCTCTGACCAGATTCGCAGGAGGAATGCAGCTGACCTCTGCTGCCGGGCTGGACCCTTATACCAGCCTGCATCTGGTTTCCCGCATTGTCGGGAATAAAACCGTGCAGGAAAAGATTGCCGCCTGTGTGGAGCGGCTGCGGGAAGGCGAGAGTTTCTCAGAGGCTGTCTCCGGCGCAGGGATGTTCAACGATTTCTATTCCGGTATGATTTCTGTTTTTGCGGAAGCGGGAAGCGTCGATAAGGCAATGGATTTCATCGCGCGTCATTACCGCAAGGAGACGGACCGGCGCATCAGCAGTGTGCTCTCCGCGATCGAGCCCACCATGGTCGCTGTTCTCTCCATCGTCGTCGGTCTCGTTCTGTTGTCGGTTATCCTGCCTCTGATGGGGATCATGACGAATATTGGATAATCCAGTTGTCTCTTGTCTCGGAGAATCGATTATGAGGGATTTTTTCAACAGGTACAGGCTCCTGTTCAGCCTGCTGCTGTGCTGTATCTGGGTCAGCGCATTCGTGATCGGTATAGATAAGCTGAGTTCTGACAGGCTTGAGGAGCAGGAAAAGGCGCTGAATACGTCTATAGAGCGGTGTATGCTCAGCTGCTATGCTCTGGAAGGATTTTATCCGCCTGATCTCGAGTATATGAAAGACCATTATGGGCTAACGTATGACGAAGCGCATTTCTGGGTGGATTATCAGCCCAGCTCCGCGAACCTGAGGCCTTATTATATGGTGCTGCAGAAGAGCTCTGAATGAAATAAGGAGCAACGTGTATTCTGCCTTACTAATCAACTATGAATAGAAATTCACAGTCTCATTCCATCGATATAATGTTTGTCCTTTTGGTTTTTGCCGCGTTCGTGCTGACGGCCGTGATGCTGATCAGCATGGGGACCGGCGAGTACCGGCGGATCGTGGCGCGCATGCAGGATAACAACGATCTGCGCATTACAACTGCCTACATCACGCAGAAGATCCGGCAGGGTAAGGACGAGGGCGCCATTCAGGTCCGGGATTTTCATGGCATCTCTTCGATCTGTATTGCGTCCGAGATCAGCAGCACTCCGTGCTATACCTTTCTCTATGTATATGAGGGAAAGCTGATGGAGCTGCTGACTCCTGTCGTCTATGAAGATGATGTGATTCCTGCCTCCGGACAGCCTTTATTTGATATGGAGTCCCTTTCCTTCGCGGAGGCTGCGGAAGGGGCGCTGCTTATTGACGGCGTCACGTCTGAAGGCGAGACGATTCATTCTATTGTTACTACCAGTCCGTAGTGCAGAAGGTATCCGTTACGCCATTACTGCGGCTATCTCAGCTATCATTTATGCCGCTTTTTGCTGTTATTGCAGCTATGCTGCTATAAACGCTTTTTGAGGAACTTTTATGGCATCGCAAGGTAAATCAGGCTCCAGGTCCTCCTTGTTCCTGGTGGAGCTTATTATTACCATATTTTTCTTCTCCCTTGCCGGGACGGTCTGCGTAAGGCTGTTTTTGTATGCCCATAAAATCAGTTCTGATTCCAAGGTGCTGACAAAGGCGGTCAGTATTGCCCAAAATGCTGCGGAAAGCTTTCTTGCCGCAGACGGAGATCCGCAGCAATTTGCCGAACTGTTGAGTATGACGTTCTCCAACGCCGGCAGCCTCACTCCGATTAGCACCGATAATTTAGACACAAGCTCCGAGGGCAGCGATTCCGGCAGCACTTTTACCCCTAAATACCCTGACATAGAGGCTGGGTTTCTGCTGCCGCTGGACAACGATCTGGAAGTAATTCCGGCCAACGCAGACAATGGCACAGACAGTGGCAGCGCGGCCCGTTACGCCTCCTTTGTTCTTTCTTCCCTGTCCGGTAATTCCGGGACGACTTATGCGATGAATATTCAAATTGCCGATGCAGAGGGGATGGCGATCTATTCCCTGGAAGTCCTTGACTATATTCCATCCAAGGCTGAAGAATAGTCTGCCGGTTAATACTTAGAAAAAGACATTGTTGTTTTTTATTTTATCATTTAGGAATTAAGCTTTTATTTCACCAAAGAGTAATTTAATTTTTTATTTTTCACCATACAGGCGTAAGGCAGTCCAAAAAATTATGCAGAAATCCAGCAGATACAACACAATACACGGCGGTATTTCGCTGATCCTGCTGACTTTTATCATTCTCAGCCTGGTCAGCTTCGCAGCCCTTTCGATCGTCAGCGCCAGGGCAGACGCCCGGCTCACGGAAAAGTACAAAGAACAGACGCAGAACTACTACTCTGCTCACAACCAGGCACAGCTGTTTCTGCGCGCCTTATGCGAGGATGGTATAGCTCAGGATCCTGAGATCACACGTCGTTTTCCCTGCGGTGAGCATCTGGAACTTGTCGTTACAGCAGTCAGGGAGGCAGACGGTTTCTACCGCCTAGTGAGCGAAAAAACAGAGAGCACTGTCATCTATGATTACGACAGTACTCTCCCTGTAATAAAGTGATGCGTATTTATTCCGCCGGCTTTTTAGATACCACTCTTCTCATTCTCACCAGCGGAAGTTCGTGTCAGCCGGCTTCTGCGAATATTTAGCTTCCACAGCTGTGCGGTCGGAAGCAAACTCTATCGCCGTCTCTTTCGAGATCGTTCCCTTGTTCACTTCTTCGATCAGCGCGTCATCCATCGTGATCATGCCGAGTTTCCGGCTCGTCTGGATCGTCCCTGTGATCTGGTAGGTTTTATTCTCCCGGATCATACTGCGGATCGCCGGCGTGCAGTGCATGATTTCAAAGCAGGCAATTCTTCCTGCTCCATCAGCCCTGGGTACCAGCCGTTGTGAGACGACCGATTCCAGGACCATGGCAAGCTGTGTCCTGATCTGGTCCTTCTGGCCTTCCGGAAAGACATCAATAATGCGGTCGATCGTTGCCGCAGCCCCTGTGGTGTGCAGGGAGGAAAATACGAGATGCCCTGTTTCGGCCGCTGTGATGGCCGTAGAGATCGTTTCCAGATCGCGCATCTCTCCCACCAGGATAACGTCAGGATCTTCTCTAAGAGCCGCCCTGAGGGCCGCAGCGAAGCTCCTGGAGTCCAGACCGATCTCCCGCTGGTCAACCAGGGACTTGTCGTGCCTGTAGAGATATTCGATCGGGTCTTCCAGCGTCAGTACGTGCGCATAGCGGTTCTGGTTTATTTTCTTGATCAGAGCTGCCAGAGTCGTGGATTTGCCGCTCCCCGTAGGTCCCGTCACGAGCACCAGTCCGCTCTTCCGCTTATAAAGATCGATTACCGTCTCCGGCAGGCCGATCGACTCCGCATCCGGCACCGTGGAGTGCATCAGGCGGATCGCGCCCGCATAGGAGCCCCTCTGCCTGTACACATTCACCCGGAAGCGCCCGATCTCCGGCAGGCCGAAGGCCATGTCGACCTCTCCCGCTTCCGCGATCTCCCTTTTATGTGCTTCATCCATAATGCTGAACAGGATCCGTTCCGTGTCCGGCGGCATCAGCCTGGGCTGGCCTTCCAGCGGATGCAATTCATTGTTGATCCTGACAAGCGGCGGCGTTGCGACTGCAATATGCAGATCGGACGCACCTATGTTTTTTGACTGCTGCAGCATCTCTATCAGCTGCGGATCTGCCTGTGGCATATGTTTACCTCTAAGCGGGAAATGGGTGGGACATGGAGACAGGTTCCTTGTGTCTCATATTCTCTTACTGCAGTGCTGTCAATACCTCCAGCTGTTTCAGGATCTCATCGCACAAAGGCTGATAGCGGTCCGCCTGCGAAGGATCCGGATCACGCAGCAGCTCCGTCAGTTCGCTGGCAGGCACATAGAGCGGTGTCAGAGAAAGATTCCCAAGAACGCCCTTAAGGGCGTGCGCAGCCTCAAAGGCCGCCTGGACATCGCCTGCCGCCAATGCATCCTTCAATTTACCGAAGCCAGCGTCTCCAAGGACCATACCGACAAGTTTCAGATACAGGCCTTCGTTATTCATGCATCTGCCAAGGCCTTCTTTCGTATCCGCGCCGAATTTCTGTAATGTTTCAATTGTCAGCATATCAACCTCCCTGAAATATATAGATATATACTATTTTACAGAAAATATAGTAATAATCAACAAAAAGCGGAGAGCCCGTCCCGATCAGGTCGAGGTACTCTCCGCATCTCTGATTAGATTAATTTGATACAAAATACCGTAAAAGCTTCCCTGCTTATTCTGCTGCGGCACCGGTTTCATCCTCAACCTCTTTCATATGAGTTTCATAATAAGAGGTCTTCGCGCCGCTGATCTGTGTGCATCTGACTGCGCTTCTGGCACGGCCGCCTGTCGTACACGTAAACAGCGTCATATCCCAGGTCTCTTCCGGATCCGAGATCATTCCCGCCATATCATTGCCGTCAACGATTTCGATGTTTGCAACCTCATAAACATAGACCGTTCCGTCAACAGCAAGGAAGTCAATTTCGGATCTCAGCGGGATCCATTTCATATTGCTGAAATGGCTGGGGTAGTTGTGTCCGCAGATTACAAGATCGTTCGTAAAATAGGACCCCGTAAAGCGGCAGGGCGCTGTTTTCAGCTTCGTATAATCCCAGTCCTTCATGACCGGAAGTGAAAGATTGTACTCCGGTACGATCAGGATACCGATATATTCATTGCCGTCCATAACAATGGTCGGCATTTCTTTCGTTTCTTCCTCGAGGAACGGGTTTCCTTCTTCCTCTGGCTCCGGGACATAATCCTTCATCCTGTCCACCAGCATTTCCTCGTAATATTTAGAATCCTGCCCTGCAAGGTAGTCATCGATCCGGTTATACAGAACAATCAAAAGGGCCGCTGTTATCAACAGCAGCCCAACTGAAATCATTCCTAAACCTTTTTTACTCCTTGTGGGCTTCACATCATCGAATTCTTCGATCTCGACATCTGCATTTTCTAAGTCTTCCTGAAATGCTTCCATCTCATTCGCATCATCCGACATATCCAGAATATGCTTACCCAATATATTCACCTTTCAACAGCTATTGTACTGAAAATACTAAAGGAGTTTAGAAACTGATACTATTTATACTAGCCCTTCTGCAATCTTATCTGACAGCGTTCTTCCTGCGTAAGCTTCCTGCTGCCACCATAGCAATACCGGCTATAGCAAGGATCGGCACAGGCCACCAGAGCTGACCTGTCTGAGGAAGTCTCTGTGCACCGAGAACTGCAGGAACCACAGGCGGAACAATATCCCTGACTGCGCCGAGAACCGTACCCTGTGAAGGCGGTACAGGTACTGTCGGAGGAGTTGTGGGCTCCTCAGGGGGATAGTACGGCGGCGGGGGCGGAACGACCTCGCTGTACTGCGTCTTCATCGGCTTGGGATTGGCAACTACCTCTGTAATAACATTTCCTGAAGCATCAAGATTCGGGATCGAGATGACTATAGGAGACATTTCCGAGATAACACCATTTTCTGCCGTTGCATCAGCATAGGTAATCAGATAAAGCCCATTGTCAAGTCCTGTAAATTCGTAGCTTCCGCCACCATAAGACTCCTTGGAATCAATATAAGAAGCAGAGGATGCAGCGGTAAAATACGCCTGACCAAGAGCCCGGTTGCCGATAATGCCAGCATCTGATTTTGAAATATCATGATATGTGGTACCGTCAAGCTCGAGTCCTGTTTCCAGCTGTTTTACAGAGATTTCAGTAAAAGGAGTCGTAGCATCAAAAGGTGCGACCTCAACAAAACTCTGTGTCTTTTCATTATAATCAGCGACCTTATAAAGGAACAGATAACCATAATCCGTTATCACAGCGCCTTCCGGATCAGCCATATTAATGGTAATCTTACCTGAACTAGTTGCTTCCGCTGCCTGTACATTTAAGCTCCCGAACAGCGTCGCACTTGCTAGGACGCATGCGGAAGCGCCGCACAGAAGCTTTCTGATTAAGCTAAATGCTCTCTTCTCCCTATTTGCCATATTAAACCTCTCTGAAACTATGAGCTAACAACAGTAAACGCATAGAAACGCTCTAATTACTAGCTCTATCATTCTAGCACTTGTGTTACATGCCGTCAAACATGTTTTTACATATTTTTTATGATTTTTGGTACCATTTCATAGCCATTATGACGAAAGCAGCGTCATTCCAGCCGTCATAAACGCATTTTAAAGCTCTCGTATAGTGGGATTCAGCTGCCCAGTTGACCGCCCGCTAATGAAACGCCGGCATTAATTACCGATTCGGTCAATGTCTTTCGTGCGCTGCACGCGCCATTTGATTTTTCTTTTTCGCCCGCTGCGCGTTCCTCATTCTTCCCACATCCCCGTCACAAAATAAATCAGCGCCATCCAGGTATAGACCGAATAGAAATTTCCGTACTCGTCCCTGCCTGTACGGAGGACCTCTTCCGCCTGTTCTTTATTCAGCAGGCAGAAGCCATTAAAGCATTCAGAGCCTTCCGCACCTTTCTGCGTGAGTGAGGAAAGGTCCTCAAGATCAACGACTGCGCAGACGATGGCGTTGCACTCATCCGTCAGGCCCGGAGTTGAAAAAACAAGCGGGCTGACTTCAAAGAGCCTGTCCGTCGGCTTGACCACGATTCCTGTCTCCTCGTGGATCTCTCTGGCTGCTGTGATCAGAGTCGCATCTTTCTTCCCCTTATCTTCCGGATCGATCAAT
>JAFTFD010000108.1 GCA_017449745.1 Lachnospiraceae bacterium | reverse complement strand
TGCCCATATGCTGCTTCTGTCTCAATCGTCATAGCCCGCTATGACTCATTCGACATCATTGCATATGAGCAATTATACTTCGAAATACAGTCGCGGATTCATTATTCGGTGTACCGGATGCATTCTGCGGGACCCGGCGGCCACTGATGCGTTTTTGAGCGGCCGCCTTGCGGAGCAAAACGGCCACCCCAAAAACTTGTCTTTAACGGCTGTTTATCATAACCGTATAGTGCTTAGTAGCCCTCTTCACTATCGAATTAGCTGAAATTTCATCATTCATGATCATGGGTTTCCAATTCTCCGGTGCCCTCTGAGAGCATATGATCGTGCTTTTCTGCTTTTCGGTTCTTCCCTCGAGTAAAGCAAACAAAACCTTGATCTCTGACTCGTCCTCAATCGTATGGAGCAGGAAATCATCCAGTATCACGAGATCCTGCTTAAGAATAGTGGTCAGTTTCCGTTCGTACTTGCTGTATTCAAGCTGTTTCATGGAAGAAAGGCTCTCAAGCAATTCCTCGCAATGATAATACCCTACACGATAATCCTGACAGGCTTTTATTCCGATGGCCTTTGCAAGGTAGGTCTTTCCTGTATCTGATGCACCAAGAATACAGATGTTATATCCCCGTGCAATGAAGTCCATCGTTGCGAGGAGCTGTGGAATTCCAGAAGGCAAGTATTCCCGCTCTTTAGAATCTTTGCATTCATCCAATTCTGCGGGGCATCCAATAAGCTTAGCTGTTCTTAAGCGGTTATTCAGCCGCTTGCTGACCTTATCCCTGTACTCCGGCAATATCAGGTTTGATATCAGCGTCAGGTGATCCATTTCAAGGAATCCAGGAGCTGTATACAGCCTGTCCAGTTCGGCAGCCATGTTGGGCAGCCCCAGCTCATTCAGTTGATCCTCAAGCGTTATCAGAAGGTTATTCCCAGTGGTCATTACTGATCACCTCCCTTTTGACTGTCAGCAAGCTTTTTGCTTTTATCAAGGAGTCTGTCGATATCCGTGGCACCGGCTCCCATGACATATCCACCTTTTTCATTAGATGCCGGGGTTCCCTTCTGAATGTGGATACCCATTTCTTCCGCTACTGCAGGTATAGTGTTCTTGATAAATGTATAAGTAGTTTTTCCATGCTCCAATGCGCGCCGACAGCATTCTTCAAGAACAGGCTTGCCATACTTCCCGCCGAAATTTATTACTCCCAGACACATACGATAGGTCTGCACTTCATATTTACGGCACTTCAGGATGCCCTGGATTACTGCCTCCGTAGAAGCCCCCACGAGCCGTGCCTTGCTGATGAAATAGGCCGCATTCCACTGTCCATATCCCTGATAGTTTGCAGGCAGGTGATCCGGATTGGTGGACCACTTTCCCTTATATTCAGCGCGAGGCCACTCACAGAGAAAATCTCCCTGTTTGGTATAGAAACGTACCATCGAGACCGTGGCCTTGATGGAAATTTCTTTATGTACATATGCTTTAGGCACGCTATAATAAGCATTATCAAAGCGGACATGGAAATCGCTTGATACTTTTGCCATGCGCCTCTCCGTGTACTCGTAATGCACGGAGGGCAGTGGCATCAGTTCCTGCTTTTCCTCCATCCAGTAATAATATCTGTTATGCTCTTTCTTCTTAAAAGGTTCCTTGTTCAGCTGATCAAGAAACATCCAGAGATCATTGTTGAACTGATCCAAACTGAAATACTGGCGCTCCTCCATTTCATGAAAGAAACCTTTCTCGAGGATTCCAACGGCATTCTCAACAGAACTCTTGTATTTTGGCTTCCGAACCTTTGCGGGCAGGATAACTGTCTGATTATGTTCAGCCCATTCTGCGTAATCCTTATTGAGTTCGGGAGCAATCCAGTCTTCGTTGGCGATGACGGCCTGCTTACAGTTGTCACATACCACAATGGTCGGGATGCCCTCAAAGAAATCCAGTGCGTGGTTGTTGACCTCAATCCATTCAGGCTCTTTGGTTGACAGCATTCCTTCCGCATATATGTACTGCGAATAGGGCAGGATTGCCACAAAAACCACAACGATGTATATTTCGCCTGTCAGAGGATCTGTGATCTCAAATGTCTTCCCGGCGAAGTCAACCTCCATCTTTTCTGCGATGACAGCATTAAAGTGCAGAGTCTCAGCGTTCTCCTCGCACCACCCTGCATAATACTCGCAGAATTGTCTGTACTGATAGTATCTGGTATCTGACTCCTCACACCTCTTTTTATAGCGGTTCCAGAGAAACACCAGGGTCATGTTCTTCCGCCCGGAGAGCTGCTTATGTACCTCCTCATAATCCGGATACACGATATTTAGATTTCGGCCATTGTTGCCAGACGGATTACCATACACCAGCTCAGCAATACCATAATTCGTGATGCCTGCAGGAAGTGGGTAGCTGATAGATTCGCATTCCTCAAACATCTTCAGGAAATCATTTACTCCTGATTTACTTGCACCTATCTGTTTGGCTATCTCCCTTCCTGACAGATGCAGTGCATAGCGTTTAACAATGATACTCTTATAGTCCAGCATTTCTTTTCCTCCTTCATAATGGTTAATTTACCTCTGGACAAGGTATGAACCATTATGGGAGGAGTCATTCTATAAAAACAACGGCCTGCGGCCGATTAGCTTCGCATTGCGGCCGTTTTGCTCCGCAAAAGCGGCCGTTGGAAGTCGCCATATGCATCTATATTTAGCGAAAGTTTGTC
>JAFTFD010000107.1 GCA_017449745.1 Lachnospiraceae bacterium | reverse complement strand
TGTCTTTCGTTATCATCTCCCATGAGGCGATGGAGTACTACAGCCTGTCTCTGGGGATCCTGATGGTCATCGACGGGCTCCTGCGTGTCCTGCATTATCGCAGAAAATCCAGGCGGGGCCGTGTGCAGACAGGTTTCTGATGCCTGCAACTGCTAATAAGAGTTAATTGAATAAAAAAAGAGGAAGGAGGGATATCCCGGGACCGCTGTCGCTGTGACACGAATCTCCCGGGATACCCCTCCTTCCTCTTTTTATTTACGTTTTCTCAGCCTATAGAGCCAAAACAGATAGACTCTGTTTTTTGTCATGTAATGATCACATCTCTTTGACCAGCTTTATGATCCTGCTGGTACCGAGGCGGTCCGCTCCCAGTTCCAGGAAGCGCTCGGCATCCTCGAGAGAAGAGATCCCGCCGGCCGCTTTGATCCGCACGTCCGGACCTACATATTTTGCGAACAGGGCGATGTCGTCAAAGGTCGCGCCGGCCTTGGAGAATCCGGTCGAAGTCTTGATGTAGTCCGCTCCGGAATTCGTCACGATCTCGCACATCTTGATCTTCTCTTCCTTCGTCAGAAGGCAGGTCTCAATGATCACCTTCAGGATATGGTCTCCGCAGACCTTTTTCAGCTCCCTGATCTCATGAAGGACATAGGCGTAATCTCCCGCTCTCAGGGCACCGATATTAATGACCATATCGATCTCGTCAGCCCCCTTTGCAAGGGCATCCTTTGTCTCAAAGATCTTGGCCTCCGTCGTCATATTGCCGTTCGGGAATCCGATCACGGTACAGATCTTCATCCTGCTGCCGACATATTCCTTGGCGCGCTCTACATAGCACGGAGGAATACAGACTGAGGCGGTGCTGTAACTGATGGCATCGTCACAGATCACCTTGATCTCGTCCCATGTTGCCTCCTGTTTCAGCAGCGTGTGATCCACATGCTGCAAAATACCCATAATATCCATATCTGCTCCTATGAAGAAATAATAATTCAGGATCGGCTGCCGCTCTTGCAGCACAAACTCTTAGTGTCAGATAGTTGCATCGGCAACTATCTGGCACTCTTCCAAATACCGCAGCGCTTTGCGCGGAGGTATCGCATATCAGAAATCCGCGGAGGCGGTTTCTGATAATTGCAGAGTTTGCTGCCACTGTGTGGCACAAACTCTTAGTGTCAGATAGTTGCATCGGCAACTATCTGGCACTCTTATCGTACGGGATTCCTTCCGCCTTCGGCGCCCTGGAGTTCTTGGATGTAAACATCAGAACGAGCAGGGAGATCACGTACGGCATGATGTTGTAAACGGTTCCCGGAATATTCAGGGCTGCAAGGAATCCGAAACCGGAATAGACGTTGGAAAGTGCGCGGAAGAATCCGAACAGCAGCGCCGCAAGTCCGATCCCGGAGGGTTTCCACTGGCCGAAGATCATAACGGCAAGGGCCAGGAAACCAAAACCAGCCACCCCTGTCTCAAATTTCCACTCGCTGACGCCGGCCGTAATATAGACGATACCGCCGATGCCGCCGAGGAGTCCGGAGATCAGAACGCCTGCCCAGCGCATGCGGTAGACGCTGATACCGACGCTGTCCGCTGCCTGGGGATTTTCACCGCAGGCCATGAGGCGCAGCCCGAATTTTGTCTTGTAAAGAATAATGTAAGCCAGGATCAGCGCGCAGAGGGCAACCAGCATGAACCAGTTGAACTCAAAACGGCCCAGCTTGACGATGAAGGCTTTCTTTGCCTGCACGTACTGGATCGTAGAGGAGACGTTATCCGGATTGGCTGCCATATTGACTGCCTTTACGATGACCGTCGCCGCCGCTGTCGCGAGGATGTTCATGGCGGTTCCGACAAGTGTCTGGTCCGCTTTAAAATTGATACTGGCCACGCCCAGCAGAAGTGTATACGCCATTCCTGATAATGCTGAGATGATCAGCACCGCAAGTACGATCACGATAGCCGGTGCCCCGCCCAAAGCACGCATGACGAGCGCTCCGCCC
The DNA here is from genome assembly GCA_017449745.1 of Lachnospiraceae bacterium. GTDB lineage: Bacteria > Bacillota > Clostridia > Lachnospirales > Lachnospiraceae > CAG-791. Next base: position 13,419 of record JAFTFD010000107.1, on the reverse strand, counting down.
AGGGCTCCCATGACCATGACGCCTTCCAGACCCAGATTGATCACGCCGGAGTGCTCCGAAAAGCATCCGCCAAGCGCTACCAGGGAGAGAACGGAGGCAAAAATAAGGGTATACTGAATCAGCAGAATCATTCTCTTTTACCTCCTTTTAATTGTATAACGGCGATTCATGGCATACTTGAAGAACAGAACGAAGCCGCACAGATAAATGATGATCGCGGAGATCAGGTCAGAGATCTGAGAGGGATAGACGTTCTTGTCAAGGTAAGAGCCGCCGCTGGTGATATGCTGGATGAAATAGGACGAGAAGATCGTTCCAAGAGGGCTGAGGCCTCCCAGGAAGGTCGCTGCGATCCCGTTGAATCCCATCCCCGGCACAGAGGACTGGGTCGTTGACCACTGCTCATATCCCGTCAGGAACAGGAAAGCAGCCGCAACGCCTGCCAGCGCTCCGCCGATCGCCAGTGTCAGGATGATATTTCTCTTCTCATTCATTCCGGCGTATCTCGCCGCTTCTTTGTTCAGGCCTGTCGCGCGCAGTTCATAGCCGAACTTGGTGAAATTCAGCACGATCCAGATCGCGATCGCCGTGATGACAGCCAGCGGCACCGCGATCGTCACATACTTGTTATTCGTAAAGAATGTTCCGAGGCCAAGTGTCGGCAGCAGCGCCTTTTCATTCACGCTGGAGATCTGGAGAGTATACGGGCTTGCCTGCTCCTTGACGCCGCCAAGCAGCATGTTGACCAGATACAGTCCGATCCAGTTGAGCATGATGCCGGAGATGACCTCATTTACGTTCGCGTAAGCCTTGAGCAGGCCTACGACCGTGCCCCAGATCCCGCCTGCGATCAGTGCGCAGAGAAGGCATACGAACCAGGGCATCTTAAGAGCAAGCGCCGCATAGAGGCAGGCTCCGGCTCCCACGACATACTGTCCGGCCGCTCCGATATTGAACAGGCCGACCTTGTAGCAGAAATTGATGGACAGCGCGCACATAAGGAGCGGTGCCGTCTTGACCAGCGTATTGCCGAGATATTTCATCGCGGCGGGCTTGCTGGGATAGTTCAGGAAATTTTTCAGGATCGTAACGATCGCCTCTCCCGCGCTGGCAGGGTGGATCGCCAGCAGGACCAGATATCCTACCAGGAGTCCCGCAACGATGCAGGCGATAGCAGCGATGATCGACTGAAAGGCATCGTTCTGGAAGATACTCTTTTTCATGCCTCTACCTTCTCCTTTCTGGCTCCTGCCATATACAGACCCAGTTCCTCCGTCGTTGTCTTACGGGGATCCAGCTCACCCACGATTTCTCCTTCATACATTACCAGGATGCGGTCAGAAACATTCATGACCTCTTCCAGCTCCAGGGAGACCAGCAAAACAGCGGAACCGTTGTCTCTCTCCCTGATCAGCTCGCGGTGGATATTTTCGATCGCACCGACGTCAAGGCCTCTGGTCGGCTGTACAGCTACCAGGAGCTTGTGCTCCCTGTCGAGCTCTCTGCCGATGATCGCCTTCTGCTGGTTGCCGCCGGACATGGAACGCGCGATCGTGACCGGTCCCTGGCCGGAGCGGACGTCATATTCCTCGATCAGGCGGTTCGCGTAGTCCCTGATGCTCTTCTTTTTCAGGAACCCAGCACCTGTTACGAATTCGGGCTCAAAATATCTCTGCAGTACCATGTTGTACTCAAGAGAATAATCCAGGACAAGGCCGTGCTTGTGGCGGTCCTCCGGAATATGGCTGAGCAGTGCCGAGCGCTCCCGGATCGGGGCATGTGTTATATCCTTGCCGCAGATCTTGACGCTTCCCTGTTTGATGGGCTCAAGGCCTGTCAGTCCGTAGACCAGCTCCGTCTGCCCGTTTCCGTCGATTCCGGCGATACAGACGATCTCTCCCTGCCTGACTTTGAAGGAGACGCCCTTGACGGCATTGTTGTTGTGGCTCCTGGAAGCGACGGTCATGTTCTCAACGTCGAGCACGACATCTTTAGGTACGGAGGGCTCTTTTTCGACGACCAGCTGGACGTCTCTTCCGACCATCATGCGGCTCAGTTCTTCCTGCGTCGTGTCCTTGATATCGACTGTGCCGATATATTTTCCTCTTCGAAGGACACTGCAGCGGTCTGCCACTTCCATGATCTCATTGAGCTTATGGGAGATGAACAGGATCGACTTGCCCTCTGCCGCCAGGTTCTTCATGATCTGCATTAGCTCCTCGATCTCCTGCGGTGTGAGCACGGCTGTCGGCTCATCGAAGATCAGGATCTCATTATCCCTGTAGAGCATCTTGAGGATCTCGGTCCTCTGCTGCATGCCGACGGTGATATCCTCGATTTTGGCGTCGGGATCTACCATCAGTCCGTATTTTTCCGAAAGCGCTTTGATCTTTTTTCTTGCCTCATCTTTCAGAAGCAGCCCGTTTTTGGTCGTCTCTACGCCAAGGATGATATTGTCCAGAACGGTGAAGCACTGCACCAGCTTGAAATGCTGGTGGACCATGCCGATCCCCAGATCATTGGCTACGTTCGGGTCCGTGATGTGGACCTCTTTTCCATCCTTTTTGATGATGCCTTCTTCAGCCTGGTACAGGCCGAACAGCACGCTCATCAATGTAGACTTGCCCGCGCCGTTTTCCCCCAGCAGAGCGTGGATCTCTCCTCTTCTCAGCTGGATCGTGACATTGTCATTGGCGATGATACCCGGGAAGCGCTTCGTGATATTCAGCATTTCAATTGCATATTCTTCCTGCAAGCTTCTTTCCCCCTTTTTCTTTTTTCCCTGCGCGCGGCGCATGTGAGCGGCAATGCCGGCGCTTTATTGGCATTTACAGTTGCTTCGCCATCATTTTGCTGGCGCGTCGCCGGCGTATCAATACCGGAATGGCGCAGCCGGCGCGTCGCCGGTGTTTTTCTGCAGAATACACAGGCACTGTGAAGTGAAAACGAGCTGCCCATCGCTGAGCAGCTCGTATTTGATAATGATCCTTCACAATGGCGCCGGTCTGCGGCCGGCTGCCTTTGTGACCCTTTTAATTACTTGAGGTTGCCCTGGAAGTTAATGGCAACATTCTCGCCGCTGGGCTGCTCTGCGGAGATGTCGTTGGAAACAGTAACTGCTCCGCTGAACATATCTGCAACAAGCTTGTGGTAATCATCAGCAGTGAAGCTGTCTGCGAACTGTGTTGTCTCCTCAGGGATCTGGACATAGTTCAGTGCAGCGTCTTCAGAGACAAGACCAAGAGTCTGGACCTGGCCCTTGTAGCTGTCCCACTCGCCGTTCTGGACAGCTGCCAGCAGTGTGTTAACAGTAGCTGCAAGGCCCTTCATAGCGGATGTAACTGTCATGCCCTCGCCGTACTGGCCGTCGATGATGCCAGCCTGGTCAACGTCAACGCCGATGACCTTGCCGCCGACCTTTGCTGCTGCCTCAGCTGCGGATGTGTAGATACCGCCGCCGCATGCGAAGACGACTTCTGTTCCATTCTGATACCATGTATCCATAGCTGCTGTGATATCAGCATCGCCGTAGAACTGGTTGCCGTATGCATAGTTGATCTCGACGCCTTCTGCACCGATCTCACCAGCTGCTGCATCAGCACCCTGGACAAAGCCGTAACCGTAACGGATAACTGCGGGAACTGCCATACCGCCGAGGAAGCCGAGCTTTGTGTAGCCAAGCTTTACAGCTGCAACGCCTGCCATGTAGCCGGCCAGCTCTTCCTGGTAAACTGCGCAGAAGACATTGTCATAGGTGTTGCCGCCGATATCATCAGCGGAAACGTCCAGAGCGATGAACTTGACACCCGGATACATCTCAGCTGTTTCCTGGATGGCACCGCCGAAAGCATAGCCGGGCATGACCATTACGTCATATCCGTCTGCGACAGCCTTGTCGACCATGGCTACACGGTCAGCTGTGGAGTCGCCTTCGGGCTTGTAGTAAGTAAAGTCAACGCCGTTAGCCTCGCAGTAAGCTTTGCAGGCTTCATAAGTTGTCTGGTTGAAGGACTGGTCTGTGATATCACCGTAGTCAGTGATCATAGCGACCTTCATATCCACAGCTGCTGCAGGAGCCTCTGCCTCTGCTGCGGCCTCTTCTGCGGGAGCTGCTTCCTCTGCCGGAGCTGCCTCCTCAGCCGGTGCTGCCTCCTCAGCCGGGGCGGATGAAGCTGCCGGTGCTGCGCCGCCGCATGCGGCCAGGCCGAGCGCCATCGTTGCCGTCAACAGTAATGCAAGTAACTTTTTCATAGTTTTTTGCCTCTCTTTCCTGTCATGGCATATTGCTGCCAATATTCTATCAATACGACACTATTATAGCATTTTTTCCATAGCTGTCGATGCAAAACAAACTGTTTTTGCAATTTCAATGAGTGGACTTTTCCAAGATGTATCCCTGGCCTGACTCAGGCTTATTGCAGGCTTATCTGAAGGCTTATCCCAGGCCTGTCTCAGCTTATTGCGCGCTTATCTAAAGGCTTATCCCAGGCTCATTTCAGCGGAATTCTATATATGTTAAAGCTCATCGGAGCCGCCGACAGGACCTGCCCGGGCTGCGCGCTGTTTGCGGATACTTCAGCCTTTTCCGGAAGCCCTTCAGGCTTTTCGCCTGTGCCTGTCAGGGAGAACACCTTGACGTCACTTCCTGCAGCTGCCGCACCTTCCGGCAGTGCGACTGCAAGCTCAACAGGCTCGGCATTGGCGTTGGCAGCTTTCAGGATGATCTCCGCAAGAGAACCGTCTGCATCATATTTTCCTGTGAGATTAATATACAGCCCCTCTTTGCGCAGCGCTTCAGCCTGGCCCTCAAGATCCAGAACAGCATCGCCTGCGTGGTTCGAATACATCATCTGCACATAGTAGCTGGGTGTCAGATAGACCTGCTGGTCGTCGAACCAGATGAGGTCGGGTTTCCACTGGCTGTGGCCGATCCTGTTGAACAGCGGCGCATAGGACGCCAATTTCACGACGTCGCCGTTGTTTTCGACTCCTGTCAGGAAAGCAGCCTCGGCGAGCGCGGCCTCCATCGTGTTTTCCCTTTCTTTCGTGTGCGCGGCGTACTCACCTGCGAAAACGCCCACCTCTCTGGGATAATCATCGTACATTGCCACATGCTCATACAGCCATTCAGGCGCGACATAGTAATGCTCGTCGACGGCATAAGCGAAATCGGGAACCGCTGCCGGCTGTGCCGCTGCTGCCGCGCGCGCACGGATCTTCTGCGCCTGCCCGTCGCGATAGTAATCCCAGCTCTCTGTCGTCATGGGCGATTCGACCATGGGTCCTGCACTGCCTACGATCCTGATCTGCGGATATACCTCATGGATCGCCTTTTCAAAGAGCCCTGCTCTCTCGGTAAAGTCGACGCACTTTGTATTCCACTGCTCGTTTCCTGCACCGAGGAGTTTTAATCCGAACGGTTCGGGATGTCCCATCTTCGCTCTCAGGGAACCCCACTCAGTATCCGCGCTGCCATTGGCAAATTCGATCAGATCCAAAGCGTCCTGAATAAACTCCTGGAAAGCAGGATCATTAACAGCAACCAGCTCATGAGTACGGAACTGGCAGGCGAGCCCTACGTTGAGAACCGGCAGCGGCTCTGCTCCAAGCAGTTCACACAGAAGGAAATACTCATAGAAACCTATGCCATAGGACTGAACGTAATGGCTGTCTGCGGCCCTGTGCGAAGCAAATCCCTTTTTCCTGTCATCGTCGTATGCCCACAGATTCATGATGACTTTGCGCTGCTCCTGCGGACCCACCGTCTTTTTCCAGCGATAGCGGTTGGCAAGGCTTGTCCCCTCTACGATGCAGCCGCCGGGGAAGCGGATAAATCCCGGCTTAAGAGCCTTCAGTGCTTCGAACAGGTCCTTGCGGAATACCCCTGCCACTGCATCCTCAGGAATCATTGAAACAAAATCGAATTCGAAGATGCCGGCCCCGTCGATCGTCAGTGTGAAAAGAGCTCCGCGCACACCTTCCTGTGCTGTCAGGTCGAGTTCATATTTCACCCACTGGCTGGCGGGCAGGTCTCCCTTTAAAAGCTCTGACTGCGCCGCCTGGCTGACGCCTTCCATCATTCTCGCAAAACGCGGATATTCCCCGACCTGGCGGTTGATCTCCTCAGAGAGATCTGTAAAAGGCAGATGCATGAAAGTCGAGCGGAGCGCTGTCCCGCCCGCCGCGTATTCCTTCCCATCTTTTACTGCTGCAACTCTGGCTGTATAATTCCCTCTGCTGACTACTCTGGCATAGAAGGAGACGTGATATTTCATTCCCTTTTTAAGGCACAGACCGTCATAAGCCTTGTTGGCAAAGCCCTGCCCTGCAGATGCTGTCATGAGCCTCATATAATGAGGGTTTTCCTCTGAAAGCGGGCTTCCTGTCACGAACTGAAGGACCGGCTCCTGCGCTTCTATGGATGCTTCTTCTGAAGCTTCTTCTGTGGACGTCCCCGCCTTGAGTCCGCTGCTCTTGAAAGTGCTCCAGGCATATCCCGGATCCGGAATATTATAAAAACTCTCCGGGATGCCGTAGCCGTCCTGAGCCTCAAAGGATCGATTCTCGATCATCTCTGCATATAAACCGCCGTCAGCAGCGTAATTGATATCCTCAAAGAACAAGCCGATCATACCGGGAGTATTATCATGAACTTTCTTTGTGGAAACCTGTATATTGACAGTTTTGCTCATCTGTATCCTCCTATGGGAAATGATTAAAATGCTATCAATGCAATTGACTGTTCTATTTTACTATATTTATCTCCTGATATAACACATTTTCTTTCCCTGAGTGTATCCTGAGAATAGTTTACAGTCTTGAAATTGTTGAATTTTCAGATTAAGATATTTCATGTGCTTTCTAAATGAAATCGCACGCTACCTATTAACTATTTTGTGCTTAGGATTTATACCTGTTTTCAAACCGGAACAGCTAAAAATGCTTTCCTGACTACTAATTTCTGCGCAGGCTCATTTCTATTTGCCCCGATTTTCCTCCTTGATCCCGGTTTCTCTACTAATATCCGCGCTGCCCTATTTCTATCTGCCCCGACTTTCCTCTTTGATCCCGGTTGTTTCTACTAATTTCCGCACTGCCCTATTTCTATCTGCCCCGACTTTCCTCTTTGATTCCGGTTGCTTCTACTAATTTCCGCGCTGCCCTATTTCTATCTGCCCCGACTTTCCTCTTTGATTCCGGTTGCTTCTACTAATTTCCGCGCTGCCCTATTTCTATCTGCCCCGACTTCCATCCTTGGTCCCGGTTATTTCTACTAATTTCCGCACTGCCCCATTTCTATTTGCCCCGCCGTACCTCTTTGATCTCAGTTTCTTCTACTAATTTCCGCTTCGCCCCATTTCTATTTGCCCTGCCTTACCTCTTTGATCTCAGTTTCTTCTACTAATTTCCGTGTCGCCTCATTTCTATCTGCCCCACCCTCGCTTTTAGCCCTCAATTAGCTTAATTCATTGAGTTACACTTAAATCTTATGCTCTATATCAGGCTGTAATTATTACGATCTGACGAATATAGCCATCACTTATCTCATAAATACAAAACAGAAGGACCAGATAAACATTATGAAAAATATGAACACTGACAGCATGCTTATAAAACTGGAATCAGAGAAGAAGCGGCTGGAGACAATAATTCAGAAAGTCAGTCATAGGCTTAAGAACGCCCCGGAAGGAAATGTCCGGGTAATCAAGCACAAAAACAGCTGTCAATATTTCCACATTACCAAAAAAGGGGATACAACAGGGATATATATTCCTGTTGCCAACCGGCAAACTGCGGTTTCTCTCATCCAGAAAAGATATGACCAGAAAGTTCTCATTGCTGCGCAAAAACAGCGGACTGTAATTGAATATTTCCTCCATAATTATGACCCTGCCTGTATCAGAAAAATATACACAATGCAGAGTGATATCAGGAAATCGAATATTATTCCTGTAGAATTACCGGATCAGGAGTACGAGAATAACTGGCAATCCGTAGCTTTTACTCCTAAAGGATTCTCCCCTGATATCCCTGAGCATTACACTTATAAGGGAGAAAGAGTCCGCTCCAAATCCGAAGTCATGATAGCTGATATTCTTAACCAGGAGAATATTCCCTACAAGTATGAATGCCCTTTGAAACTCGGAGATAATATAATCTACCCTGATTTTACGATTCTAAGGCTGTCAGACAGGAAAGAAATATACTGGGAACATCTTGGCATGATGGATGATCAGACTTATTGTAACAATGCCCTTCAGCGGATCAGAGAGTATGAAAAACACAAGATTTATCCAGGCAACGCACTGATCCTGACTATGGAAACCGGCCGAATACCAATCAACTCCTCTGTAATTAAAGAAATGATCAATCATTACTGCCGCTGAATATCCCATAGTAGTTCGGCCGGAAAAACGAATAGAAAAGCAAACGAAAAGCGAATGAAAGTAAATGTGAAGCGAATGAACAAACAAATGAAAATGAATGAGAAGCGAATGAACAACGATTTTCATTGTCGCCATAGAAAGCCAGATGATACAATGAAAGGGCAGCAAGACCTTTATAGATGATAACTATTGTCATTTAGTTGGTGAAAACCGATTTGAGGGAAAAAGCTTAAAGATAAGGGGTGCATTATGTCTGATACATTGATCATCGGCATTGCCGGAGGAACCGGCAGCGGAAAGACCACTATCACGAGGAGGCTCGTTGAGGCTTTTGGTGATGAAGTCACTGTCATTTACCACGACAACTACTATAAAGCGCATTTCGACCTCACTTATGAGGAGCGCACAAAGCTGAACTACGATCACCCGGATGCTTTCGATACGGCAATGCTGGTCTCGGATCTCCAAAAGCTGAAAAACGGAGAGGCGATCGACTGTCCCGTCTATGATTATACGATTCACAATCGTTCTGAGGAGACGCTGCATATCGAGCCGTCCCGGGTCATCATTGTGGAGGGGATCCTTATTTACTGCCAGAAGGAGCTGCGTGACCTGATGGATATCAAGCTCTTTGTCGATGCCGACGCGGACGTCAGGATCCTGCGCAGGATCTTAAGGGATGTCAAAGAGAGAGCAAGGTCTCTGGACAGCGTCATCAGTCAGTATCTGACTACGGTCAAGCCGATGCATGAAGCTTTCGTAGAGCCAACGAAGCGATATGCGGATATCATTATCCCCCAGGGCGGTAAAAACCAGGTCGCGAACGACATGGTCATTGAAAGGGTAAGAGCATACCTTAGCCGGTAATAACAGAAGCGAGAGCATCTGGGAAGAGGTATCTGGGAAGAGGTATCTGGGAAGAGGCATCCGGTAACTCAACCTCCTAACTCACTACCCCATTTAAGGCAAAACAAGCAGAGAATAATTACACTAGAGCAAGACAGGAACAAGATAAGAACCGGACAAGACCAAGAGAAGAGCAGGACACATACATGGCAAAACTATATTTCAAATACGGCGCTATGGGCTCGTCAAAATCCGCCCAGGCGCTGATCACCAAGTTCAACTATGAAGAAAAGAATATGACCGTGTGGCTGATCAAGCCCTCGGTAGATACCCGGGACGGAGCCGCTACGATCAGGAGCCGGATCGGACTCTCCCAGGAGGCAGAGATCATCCTGCCGGATGAGAGTATCCTGGAGGCGTGGCATAAGGCCGGCAGGCATGATGTTATCATCGCCGATGAAAGCCAGTTTTTAACTCCCGCACAGATCGACGAGCTTCGGGCCATCGTTGACGATGAGGATATACCGGTACTTTGTTTCGGCCTCCGGACGGATTTCCTGACACATTTCTTCCCCGGCGCCCTGCGTCTGATGGAGCTGGCGGATTCCATTACGGAGATCAAAACAGTCTGCACCTGCGGTGCCAAGGCAACTGTCAATGCCCGGATCGCACCGGATGGAAAGATCATCACCAAAGGCGACCAGGTCTTTATCGGAGGCAACGACAGCTATACTGCCATGTGCCACCGCTGCTGGCGCCGCGCGATCGCCGCGCAGGAGCAGCAGGAACAGCAATAAATGAAGCAGCAGAAACAGCAACAAACGAAACAGCAGTAAATGAAACCCTAATAAATAAAACCGTAATAAATAAAACCCTTATAAACAAAAACCTAATAAATATAACTCTAATAAATAAAACCGTAATAAACAAAGCCTTAATAAATAAAACTCTACTAAAAACAGCCTGCCGTACCATTTTCTGATACGGCAGGCTGCTTCTGTCAATCCAGGACCTCTCCTGTTCCTAAGTCATATTTTACGATATTCATCACCGCTTCCCCGTCTGCAAAAAAGGAAATGCCCTCCGCATCCAGCGGTGTATACATGGCCGCGGAGACGACCTGTCTGCCGTCGTTGATGAAGATCTCCGAGCTGAATCTGTCGAGAATGATCCTGAGCTGGATCTCCCCGTTTCTGCTCTCTTCAACAAGGCAACGTCTCTGATGGATGATCGCCCGGCGGGAGCCGGAGAATTTTCTGTCGATCTTGAGCACGGCTTCATGAGGCCTGTAGCTGATCGTTGAGTGATACTGCTCGTTCTGGGCAAAATAGATCGAGAATTTATGATAAACATTTGCCGGATCTTTCGGCCGCACGCTCACCAGCAGTTCGACGCATCTGCCGCTGATATTTTCCAGTTCAAGGCTGCCGTTTATATGTACGTCGCCGTATGCAGCGCGATTGCTGCGAAGCTCCTCGATCTCCCTGATCGGTGCCTGATAGAGCCGGCCGTCCCTGATCGAGAGTTCCCTCGGCAGGCTCATCTGTCCCGCCCATGGATCCTCATCGTCACGGATCGCGCAGGCGTCCCAGTTCTGCAGCCAGCCGATCATGATCCTCCTGCCATCCGGCGTCTCTACGGTCTGCGGCGCGTAGAAGTCGATCCCGTAATCGATCGACTGGTCTTTTGACGCGATGAACTCTTCCTTGTCCTCATCCCATGTGCCGATCAGGCACAATGTTCCGTTGCCGTTGTGGTATTCAAAGCCCTCCGGCAGCATATCCTGAGGGCTCGTCAGCAGCACCTGATGCCCGTCCAGGGAAAAGAAATCGGGGCACTCCCACATTTTTCCGAACCGGCAGTTGTTGGCGATCAGAACTTTCCGGAATTCCCAGTGCAGTCCGTCCTTACTCCCGTACAAAAGGATCTGGCCGCTCTTATCTGCCGGCCTTGATCCGAGCAGGCACAGCAGGGAACCGTCTTTTTTCTGAATAATTTTGGGGTCCCTGAAATCGAAGCGGCTTGCGCCTTCCGGAAGATCTTTTTCTGTCAGCACGGGATTTCCCTCATATTTTTCATAATCAATGCCGTCGCCGATCGCGACGCACTGCGTCTGGACACCCCATGTCTTCCCGTTTCGGTCCTTCTCGTTCACGACACCCGTGTACATCAGAAGATGCCTTCCATCCGGGAGCGTGATCGCACTGCCGGAAAAACATCCGTCCCTGTCATAGAGTTCATCCGGAGCAAGTGCTGCCGGCAGAAACTCCCAATGCAGCAGATCTCTGCTCACTGCATGCCCCCAGTGCATGTCATCCCAGTGTGATGCGTACGGATAATACTGGTAGAACATATGATATGCGCCGTGGTACCAGCAGAAGCCGTTTGGATCATTCATCCAGCCGCTCCTGGGTGTCAGGTGAAAGGCCGGTCGTTCCTGCGGGCTTATCTGTTTTTCAAGTATTTCTTCATATCTTCTTGCGTCGCGCAGTGCCTGGCTGATCATCTGTTTTCTCCATTCTGTCTGTTAATAAACACCATTTATTTGCTGAACTTGCATCTTCGCAGCGTGTTCATGAGCCCATCAACTTTTTCTCTTATCATGAGCTCATCAAATTTTCTCTTATAAGGAAAGGCAGACGGCACTTTTTCAACTGCCGCCTGTCTCACGCATAAGATTATACTTAATTTGTATCAGGCTTGCACCTGAAATTTTTTCGTTTTCGCTATATTAACGTTATATTAGTTGGATGCTTCCTGATAACGGGCATAAGCATCCTTGTAGACCTGAAGGAGTTCTTCAGCGCCGCAGCTGTTTGTCAGCGCGGACTTGTAAGCTTCCCACTCGTCATCGGAAGGCCCGCCGTCCTTGAGCCACTTTCCTTCATATTCTGCAACCGTGTTCTGGAAATCCGTCTTGTACATATCGATGGTATCCAGCTCATCCTTGGTATACACGCAGTCGATCGGGAATACGGAATCGTCTGTCACATAAGGCATCCAGAAATCATTCAGGTCAGTCAGGCGCTCAATAGCTCTGTCTTCCATCTTGAAGGTCGTCTTATAGTAATCGCTGAGGATCAGCTTGGGTCCTGCTACTTCATTGGCACTCTTGAGTTCTCCGGCGCCCTTGCCGAATTTAGCCTGTGCCTCTTCCTCTGTGATGGACAGCCATACGCCATCCTCGTCCTTGCTGGTGAAATAGACATCGATCGGGCCATACTGCAGCTGCATGACGTTCTCACCGGTGTACCACTGATCATAGAACTTCAGCAGGTTGGCAGGGCTCTTGCAGGCGCTTGTGATGGAGAGCTGGCCGCTGTTGGTGCCGCCGCCTGTGCGAACTGTCACGTTGTGTGTTCCGTCCGGACCGTCAAGGACAGGAAGGAAGACATAATCGGAAGCATATTCACCCATCAGTTCCTCGATGTACCACCATGTGGAGACACCGACATAACCCTGGGAGCACTTGGAGATCAGCTGTGTAGAATCCTGGCTGAACATTTCCTTGTCCATCAGGCCTTCCGCATACCAGTCATGGAAATAGGTCACTGCGTCGCGATAGGAATCTCTCATGCACACGAAGTCGATCGTTCCGTCCTTGGAAAGGACCAGGTCGTTGATGACATCGTTCGGCCAGTTCGTAAAGCCAAAGCCTGCATAGAAAATGTTCTGTCCCCAGCACCACTCGTCGAAACCGGTGCTCACCGGGATCGTACTGCCGGCAGGATTGCCATAGTATTTTGCACTCATATCATTCTCTTTGAATGCTGTCAGTGCTGCGTGCAGCTCGTCCAGAGTCTTCGGGACCTCAAGACCGAGATCATCCAGCCATGCCTTGTTGATCATTGCAAACTGAGGGATCGTAAAAATACTGTAATCCATCTCCGCGCCGATTCCGGCTGTTCCCATCTGCTCTCCTGCGGGCAGGCCGTAGATCTTGCCGTCAGACATGGTGATCGCGCTGCGCTCTTCTCTGTTCTGCCTTCCCGTAAAATATATAGCGGGACCCACGACAAAGGACCGGCCCGAGCAATACAAATAAGTACCTGCCTGTCCGATCCGATCAGCACAAACGGGACCCGAAGGCGCTAAAAGATACGGAAAATAAAAACGGCCGGAAACGAAAAGCCGCCTGTAGGATATCCGATCAGGATACCAGGCTTTTCGTTTCCGGCCGGGTGTA
>JAFTFD010000106.1 GCA_017449745.1 Lachnospiraceae bacterium | reverse complement strand
TTTGAGAGGAAGGCAAGCTTATCAAAGAGGGAAATCTGCTGGGAGTAATTCGGAACGAAGGACATCTGGACACCTCATGCGAATAATAGATTTGATATATCTATTATACTACTGTAAGGCCCAGAATTCCTTATAAAATCAACCAAAATCAGCTTTCATAGAGGTTTTGGACTGTATTCAGTTGTCAAGGAGCAAGGTCAACTAAGTTAGTGTTGTCAGCGCCATTGAAGATACTTTTGGCGTGCTAATCATTATATTGTTTCATTAATTATGAAAACAGCCCCAAGGTTTTCTTCCTCAGGGCTGTCTTGATCTATTATCATCCATTCACCACACGCAGACATCTCCGACGATGCCGGACGGTGTAACGGCGATGATCTCCGGTCCCAGGAAGGACATCCCGCCGGTCATCTTATGCACCGCACGCTCCAGGGTCGTCCGCACTTCAATGCGAAGAGTGTTGCTGCCGGGCCGGATTCCTTCCTTTAAATCGAACCGGTATGGAGGGCAGATCCTGCTGCCGGCATACACGCCGTTCACCCAGACCTCAGCTGCCTCAAAAGCATCCTCCAGAAGCAGATACCGCTCCCCTTCTCCTGCCTCGAAAACGGTCTCATAGCGGATCACACCTGAGAAGTCAGGCTTCTCCTCCAGCACACTGTGCAGTCTGTCCATATTCACAGCATCCCTGAAATCCGGATAATTCTCATTCCCCACAAAGGAAACGGTCCACCCGGTATCCAGCCTGCGCGCCTCTCCTGCCGCTTTTCCATCAAAAGGCGCGGATTCCGCACTCGCTGCAAGCACCTCTGCGTTGTCCGGGATCACCAGAACAGCCATCTCGTACGGCTCCAGTTTCAGTGTGACTGCCTGCGTACTGTCATTCCCCTTGCAGGAAGTCCGGAACAGACGGTTCTGCATCGCGTCGTAGGCATATACCTGCCCGCTGACCGGCAGCTTTACCTCGCCCTCGTAGGTTTTGCAGATACTCTCGTTCGAAATAAGATAATACTGCTCCGCACCCTTCCGGTAGTGATAGACCTGCAGTTCCGGGAAGGCTTCTGCCACGGCATCCGCAAGTCCCATCGCGCGAAGCTTTGCGGCGATGTCGTGCAGCGGAACGATTTCAGCGCCTGCCTGCACCGCCTCCGTGCTCCCGAACTCCGCAATCAGCACCGGAAACTTCTTGACCCGCGCACTGTTAATGAACTTCAGCACCGCTTCCGGCACATAATCTGCGCCCGGAATGATCAGGACGCGGAAGAGGTGGCCGTTTATTCTAAGCCCTTCTTCCGTCAGTTCTGCGTCAAAAGCAGCCGGATCCGAGAAAACATCCGCAGGGATAAAATCACAGTCGATCTGGGCGCCATCCAGCTCGCGGGCGATTTTGACCATATCCATAAAACGCCCGCCGGACCATTCCGCCTCCGCGTGATACAGCACGGCTGCTTCCACAAGATGGGTTCCTCCTCTGATCAGATGCGCGACCCGGTTCGCGTAAGCCATCAGCTCGCCAAACGGCTTATAAAGCGGATTCTTACCATGCGCATAAAAATGCGGCGGGCAGTCCGGATCCGGAAACTCCTTCGGCGAGAAGGCGTGCGGCACGAAGTGGTTGATGCCCCTGACCAGGAAATGATCGAGCTCGTATTTCATGAGCCGGGTCCCCTCCTGCCAGCCATAGGCACCGAAGATCTCGCACATGCTGTCCCCGTGCTTCTTCGGGTCGATATCCGCCAGAGACACGCCCAGCTTTCCCAGCGCGTGGTGATAGAATTCGCCGTCCGCCGCAAAGCCCAACAGCGATGTATGGCTGATGTCAGCGCCGCCCTCTGTAACCTGTCCGCCGATATCGTCAATTCCGGCAAAATCCTGCCCCCAGAGTGCGCGGAAATAATGTCCCTGTGAAGAACCCAGCTTTGTACTGTTATCCACATCCTCCACGATGTGTCCGATGTATTTTACGCCGTGTTCGCGGCACCACTCGCCGATCTGCCCGCCGAAATTCTCCTGGCACAGACGGCTTACAATATCCATGAAGCCGACCCGGACATCCGCAGTGAAATCATCGCTTCCCACGGCTGTCCAGAGCGCCGGAATCAGTCTGCGGTAATGTTTCCCAAACCGCGCTTCCATCTGAGCCGGCATCTCCTCACTCCAGGGCAGAGGCATTCTCGGATTTCCGATCGCCGCGTCGCCGCCGGAATACCCCTCCACATTGCCGATCTCGGGCTCGTCAGAAAAGAAACCCAGGATCGTCTTGCCGAACTCATCGGCATAGCGGGCAAAATGCGGTTCATAGCACGCGTCGATCTGCATCCGGCAGGATCTGCGGCTGAGAAAATTGACATAGCCGCTCCGTCCACCGCCGTTATGTGTCAGATAGATGACATAAATCCGCCAGCTGCCCGCAGGGACGTTCCACTTCAGTACGCCCTCCCGGACCCCGTCTGTCAGATCCAGCAGATCATCGCTCAGATGATAGATATCATTTTCCTTCCCGTCCAGGCGGGAGGCAATGACCGCAAACAACGCATCATCATCAAAAACCCTCTTCTCCCCGCCGCCGAAGATACTGACAGGAGCAAAGGGATCCTTGTAATATCTGGCCGCGGCAGCGATATCCACCGTGACTTCCTTCATCGGCCCAAAGGCGTCGATGACCCGATAATTCAGAAACTGCTTGCACAGCTCTGCCGGTGCATCCTTCATTTTTCCGGCTGCCTGGCCGCTCGGAAAATGCGCGTCATCCAGAATCCAGATCTTCATTCCGAGTTTCCTGGCCTCATCCAGTATGATGTCCACATCGCGGAACCACCCCTCGCCGGCAAAATCCGGATGCGGCCTGGCCTCCAGACATACCTCTGTGATATTCGCTCCGCGGATCGCCCGCATATACTCCCGCAGAACAGATTCTTCCTCGCCGTGCTGCCAGAAAAAAGGAAGAATATAATTGCCGTTTTCCCCCCTAAGACATTCCAGTACACTGCTCATTCAAATCTCCTTTCAATCATTCGTTCTTCTGTATAACAGAAGCTCCGCCGCCGATGGCAGCGGAGCTCCGCAGTAAATGAATTCTCTTTTTTTCGTTTCGATAACTTCTTCAGCCGCCGGGACCGGATCAGCCCTTGACCGCGCCGAGAGTAATACCCTTCGAGAAGTACTTCTGGAAGAAGGGATACAGGCAGAGGATGGGCAGTATTGCCACGACCGCGATCGCCATACGCACTGTATTGCTCGGGATATTGGATGTATCGATACCCGAAATGGATGATGCGTTGCTGGACAGATACTGGATGTTGTTGTTGATCTCGTTCAGCAGCTGCTGGATGCTGTAGAGCTTTGCATCGTTGATATAGTACAGACCGTTCGTCCAGTCGTTCCAGTACGCAACGCCGTTTAAGAGTCCGATCGTCGCGATGATGGGCTTAGACAGCGGCATGATGACCTTGCTGAAAATACGGAACTGTCCCGCCCCGTCGATCTCCGCCGCCTCGATCAGGGCAGAGGGAATGTTCGAAGAGATATAACTTCGCACCAGGACAACATTGAATGCACTGCAGAAAAGACCTGGGAGCAGGAGTCCGAAGATCGTATTCTTCACATGCAGAAAGTTATTATACACCAGGTAGGTGGGAACAATACCGCCGTTGAACAGCATGGTAAAGATGATCAGGAAGGATACGACGCCGATGCCGGGAACATCCTTCTGCGTCAGGGCATAAGAAGCCATCATGATAACAAGAACACTGCCGACGGTTCCCAGAAGAGTCACCAGGAGAGTCACGCCGTATGCGCGCCCGATCTGTGCCCACTGCTGGAAAATATAGCTGTACGCTGCTGCTGAGAACTGGGAAGGGATAAACTTATATCCCTCTCTGACCGCCGTGTGCTCCTCCGTGAAGGAGGCTGCGATCAGGAGCCAGAAAGGCAGGAAAGCGCAGAGCGAGAGGATGATCATAATGATGTGACTGATAAACTCATACATTTTCTCTTCACTGGATCTGATTCCATTCATTGTTTTCCTCCTTTCCTTAGAACATTGCGTCGTCCGGGCTGATCTTTTTGACGACCGCGTTAGCCGTCAGGACCAGGACAAAACCTACAAGTGACTGATAGAAGCCTGCCGCTGAGGACATGCCTATATTATTCTGATTCATTAACGTGTTGTAGACGAAGGTATCGATCGTCTGCGTCACGTTATAGATGAGACCGGAGTTTTTCGGTACCTGGTAGAACAGACCAAAGTCGGAATAGAACATGCGACCGACCGAAAGGATCAGGAGCGTGATGATCGTGGGCTTTAAGGACGGAATCGTAATGTTCGTGATCTGCTGCCACTTGTTCGCGCCGTCGATCCTTGCTGCCTCGTAATACTCCGGGCTGATGCCGATGATGTTGGAGTAGTACAGGATCATGTTAAAGCCGATACTCTTCCATTGATTGACAAACAGAAGGATGAAAGGCCAGTATTTGGATTCCTGGTAGAACTGGATCTTCTTCTCTACGCCGAATGCCGGCAGGATCGAGTTGTTGATGTAGCCCGTCTCTCCTCCGAGGAAGGCATAGACCAGATAGCTGACAACCACCATGGACATCAGGTACGGGAGCAGAATCAGAGTCTGATAGGTCTTGCTCGCGAACTTATTGCGGATCTCATTTAAGGCGATCGCAACTACGATCGGGAAAAGTGTGCCGACCACGATAAAGAGCAGGTTGTACAGAACAGTGTTTCTCGTGATCATCCAGGCGTTACCTGAAGAGAAGAGGAATTTAAAGTTCTCCAGGCCGCACCAGGGACTCTTAAAGATGCCCAGACGGTAGTTAATGCGCTTGAAAGCGATCACGATACCGAACATGGGAATGTAGTTGTTAAAGAGGAAATAGAGCAGTGCCGGCGCGAGCAGCGTATAGATGGCAATGGTCTTTTTCCACTGGATGTGTTTTTTCTTAGGCTTTGAAGCCGCTTTTGAACTAGCCACGGTTACCCCTCTCTTATTCATATTTTCGGCTTTGAACAAACAGAGGAAGGCAGATGCCTTCCTCTATGCTGTTAACCGCTCAATGTTTCAAACCGTTTCAGCGGGATTTACTGAATTCCGTTCGCCTCAAGGTAAGCGTCCAGCTGTTTCTGGTTCTCCGCGATGATGGTATCAATGCCGGCGGACTTAAGTGCGCTGATAAACTTGTTGTAAGCATCGTCCAGATCAGGCGCGGAACCTGTCTCCAGTGTCGGCAGATACTGGTTCAGAACTGTGTCGATATTGGCGAGCTGGCCTGTGAAAGCGGATGTATCGAACTGATAGTTCCCGATGCCGGCCTTGGTCTTGTTAGCCATTGTCAGAGCTGTATAAGCCTCGTTGGGCTCTTTGCCTGCGATCGGATCCCAGACATACTGGTCTCTTCTGTCGCCCCAGACACCAAAGGTGTTGTAGTAACCGCTGTTGGATGCATCGACGCCCTCAGGGAACGCGATAACGCCTTCCTCATCTGTCTTGACAAAGTGCTTGCCCTCGATACCCCACATGATGGTATTCATCAGATCGGCGTTGGAATAAACCAGGTTGTAGAACTTCATGGCAGCTTCCGGCTCCTGTGCAGTTACAGGGATGGTCCAGGTAACAAGGCCTGCTGCTGTGGATGCATAATACGGAACGGTCGTCTTAAGCGGGATCGTGCCCTCGCCCATGTTGGCGATCTCATCCGCATAAACGATCGGGTTGAAGGCTGTCAGCGCAGTTGCGGTAACATCGCTATTGAGAAGGTCTGTGCCGGTGGAGTCTGTCGTTGCAGCATCGGGAAGGATGTAGCCCGCATCGAACCACTCTTTGACGGTCTTTAAATAGTTGTAATACTCCTCTGTCTCAAACAGGTCTACGATCGTTGTGCTGTCTGTTCCCATCAGAACGCCGCTGTGGACACCGCTTCCCATATTGTCCGTGACAAATCCGCCGGAGAACAGGCCGGGGATATTGGAAGCATTGATTCCGTTGCCGACTACGTTGTAAGGATAAACTTCAGGATAGGCCGCCTTGACCTGCGCGAAGATCTCTCCAAGCTCGTCCATGGTGTAGACATGATCCGGATCTTCGTTTAAGGTAACGACATCGGCATATTTTCCTTTTAAGTAAACGCATCCCTGTGTTCCGTAATACTGGTCGACCGGGGCAAAGCCGTAGATGTTGCCGTCTGCTGCTGTAGCTGTGATCGGGAACTCTTCCGCGAGACCCTTGATGGTCTGGCCATAGGTATCCAGCAGATCATTTAAGGGCTCCAGGGAACCGTTGTTGTAGTACTGAAGCGGATCCTGGAACAGGAGCAGCATGCAGTCCATGCGCTCGCCGGAAGCGATATAGGTGGAATACTTGGTCATTGTGTCGTTGATGGACATCGGCATGAACTCGACCTCAACACCGATCTCAGGTATCGTGATCTCGTTCACTGCATCCGTGACAGCCTGCATATCGGAGCCAACGCCTGCATAGTGTACCCATGTGACAATGATCTTCTTGACCTCGCCGTTGTCAGCGGGTGCTGCTGCCTCTGCCGCAGGCTCTGTGCTCTCCTGGCTCTCCGCCGCGGGAGCAGCAGCGCTGCCGGAATCAGAACCGCCTCCGCAGCCCGCCAGAACGCCGGTTCCGAGTACAGCTGCGAGAAGCGCAGCCATCAGTCTTTTTTTCATACTATCCTCCTTGCAATTACTCTTTCTGTGATGTCATGTAACCACGGGATATTTCCCTTGTATGGTTCAAGGATAACAAAAAGGACCCGGAATTCATTTTCCGGGTCCGACTGAAAAACTTTGTTCATCCGACACATTTTTCTCCGCTTTCCGATGATGCCGCAGCGCTTTGCGCGAAGGCATTGCACAGCAGAAATACGCGAAGGCGTTTTCTGCTGATTTTTCAGAGTGATTATTCACTCCTGCTCTGGCGGTACTCCCTTGGCGGCATGCCGTAATATTTGCGAAAACTCGTAATAAATGCGGAGTAATTGTCATATCCCACCTTCGCGGAAATCATGGTAACGGAAAGATCTGTATTTTCCAGCATTTCACGGGCGAGGAACATCCGCTGTTCCCGTATATAATCCGTCACCGTCTGCCCGAACCGCTTTTTAAACATCCTGGTAAGGTGATCCGGACTGATAAAGACATGTTCCGCCATCTCCTCGACAGAAAGAGGGTCGCTGATATGTTCCCTGATATAATCCACACAGGCGTCCACCGCATCCGCCTTTTCTTCCTCTTTGGCCTCGTTTCTGCCGATCACATTTTTGATGTACAGCTCCCCATAATTCTGATACTCCGTATTTTTGCGGGTCGTCCTGATAAAGGAAAGCGCCCGGCAGAGCACCTCCTCAATTTTCTCCGGAGACGCCGGTTTTAAGATATAGTCAAAACACTGCATCTGCAGTGCCTTCTGAGCGAATGAAAAATCACTGTGTGCCGTCAGAAATATGCAAAGTGTATCAATGGACTCATTTCGCATCCACTCCACAAGATCAATGCCGGACCCCTGCGGCATTTCGATATCGCAGAGCATGATATCCACAGGACTTTTCTTCAGCAGCACTTTTGCACTGGAGGCGCTGTTAGCGGTCAACACCTCACCGATTCCCCATTCCTTCCACCGGACGGAATCCAGGATCCCCTGAATTGCAAAAGGTTCATCATCTACCAGAAGTGCTCTCATTGTCAGTTACCCCCACGATTTTCTGTGCCTGCCTGGGCAGCTCAATAAAGATCTGTGTCCCCTCACCCGGTTCACTGGTCATATTCAGCCCGGCGCTGTCCCCGTACAGCAGATGAAGCCTTCTCCTGCAGTTCCAGATCCCATAGTGCGTACCATTGATATCCTCATAGATCTCCCCGCTTCTTAAATGCGCCAGCGTTTCTTCGCTCATGCCGGTCCCTGTGTCGACAATGGAGATACGGATCTTATCCTCATCTGCCGTGACTGTCAGGATGATCTCGATCTCGGAATCCATCTTCAACCCGTACTTGATCGTGTTCTCCACAAAATTCTGGATAAGAAGGGGCGGGATCCTGACTGCCATCGTCTCCTCCTCAATATCGTATACATAGACAAACTTTCCGGGGAACCGGACCTTCTGCACGCCCAGATAACTCTCAAGGAAACGAAGCTCTTCACTTAAAGGCACGAGTTCCTCATGCGATTTGAGTGAATACCGGAAATAATCGGAAAGACACAGTGTGAACTGCCGGATCACGTTATAGTTTTTGGAGAGCGCGAGGTTATAGATCATATTGAGGGAGTTCATCAGCATATGCGGGCTCACCTGAAGACGGATGTTATCCGCCTCCACCTGCAGCTTTTCGATCTCTCTCTCATAAGTCTGGATCCTGAGATTCTGGATCTCTCCCGCCATGGAATTGAATTCCTGCTGGACGTAATGAAGATCCCTGGAACTGGTCTCTTCCTCCATCCTGTAGGAAAGGTTGTCCTGCTCGACCTCCCGCATCGCAAAACGGAGTCTCTCCAGCGGCTTTAACACACTTCTCTGCAGCAGGACCCAAGTAAGAGGAATAATCAGGATCATCAGCATCGATACAGCAACAAGTGCTCTCAAAAGCATCGGGATCGTGCGGAAGAAAACGCCGCTTTCCATCACCCGGATCAGGGCAAAATCTCCGCACTCTGAGACAATTCGGATCACACTCCTGTCGTGAAGCGCCTGAATGCCGTCTTCAAAGCCCTCCAACCCGTACACTGGTACCTGCAAGGAGGACATGGGGATAACACCCCTGGCACCCCTTGTGGGTGCCTTTTTTAATGGCATTCGTCATACCGTTGCTCTCGAAACTGGCCCTGCGTTGTCGAGAAGCTATACGAATCAGAGGAGTTGCCATGCCCCGAAAGCGTTCAGAAAAGAAGCGATTCACAGCGGATGAGATTAGATGCCTTTCGACTTTCAACGAGGTAGCAAGTGTCCGTGAGAACAGAATCTCCTTCACCATAGATTTCCGAAAAGAACTGTATGGTGTCTGGTTGCAGGATCCTTCGCCAGGTGCCATTCGCCAGGTGATGATGGACCATGGAATCCCGGTACGAATGCTGGGGCGAATTGTGTTCAAAGACATTTCCAAAAACTTCAGGGAACATGGCTGCCCAGTCGTCGAAACCGGGGGTTATAAGAACTCATCCGCTTATTTCACAACTGTAGAAGGCAATCAGCGTCTCCTGGACTCAGGCCTGTTCATCAGGTCCAAAAACGGACGCGTCGCCTTTTCTCCAGACTTCATGCAGCAGCTGTGGGAAGCATGGCCAGAACAGCCGATTATCGACGGGATCCGTAAAGCCGGTCTGGATCCCGATGATGTCGGCTATCACAGAATCTATACGCTGTATCGTGATTTTAAGGCAAGATCCTCGGCTGCCGGCAACGGAGATGGAAACAGTTCTGATCATTCCGGACATCCAAAAGGGAAACTGCCCGCCCCCCGTATCTCCCAGAAACTGATAGACGCCTTTCAGGACCACCCATGCATCAGGTACTTATCCGCCGCACGGTGTACCTTCGAAGATGCCTTTCTGAATGAAGCTTCCCTCCTCTTCCCCGAGATGACCATTGATGAGATCTTCACCGTGTTCGAACTGGACCCGGCACTGCTGACGCCGACGCGCAGGTATAAGCTCCAGAACACCTTGGGATACTGGAAGACAGGAGATGCCCGCCTGCCGGTGGCGGATTCCGACCTTGCCCTGCGGATTGAGATGAACCGCGCTGCCGCCATGGAGCACGTCCTGGAAAAAGGCTTTACTGCAAGAAAGCCGATGACAGCAAGGCTTTCAGCCGGGAGCCGGAAGGCTTACTGTGAATGGCTCAAGGACTACCCCACGGATGCCAGCCTTGGATACAGCCGCAGGAAGCTCCTGAAAGCTGCAGGGATCTCGCCTTCCTGCTACTATGCGATCCTGAAGAATGAGGAATACGGGAATAATGCGCTCAAGCGCGAGGAACAGGACGCAGCCGATGCAGACCTGATCAGGGAGGTGATGGCGTACAAAGGTTTCAGGAAGGGAACACGTCAGGTCTACATGCAGATGAAGCGGATCACCGGGAAACAGTTCAGCATCCGGAAGATCCGTCGCCTGAAGCGTAAGTTCGGGATCTCTTCCGGCATCCGTGAAGCGCATACCAGCCGGAAGGCGATGCGGGAACTGGTCGAAAGGAACCGCAGACCTAATGAACTGAAAAGGACGTTTCGCCTCCACAGGCCGGGCGAAGTGGTGCTGTCCGACGTGACCTATCTTGATTACGGGGAACTGGACCACGACGGAAAGCGGAAACGAGCCTACCTGTCTCCTGCCATGGACAGTGTCGACGGAAACCTCCTGTCCTTTGCCATGAGCGGCTCCAATGATCTGATGCTTGCGCTCCGGACGCTGGAAGATGTCAGCAATGCCGGCTATGGGGAAGGGGTCCTGTATCACACGGACCAGGGGATCCTGTACCTGCAGGACTCCTTCCAACAACGCGCAGCTGAACTGGGTTTTGTACAGTCGATGTCCAAGCGGGGAAACTCGCAGGACAACAGCCCCTGTGAGGTGCTGCACGGCAACTTCAAGCAGGAAGTCGACTATCTCAGCTGCAAGGATGAGGAAGAGCTCCGCGTACTACTCAAAGAGTACGAAACCTACTATAATAACGAGAGACCCCAGTGGGGGCGAGGCAGGATGACGCCTGCCGAGTACAGGAAACATCTGGATTCGATGACGCCCGCAGAAAGGGATGCTTACATTGCCAGGGAACAGGAACGCTACGATGCTATGAAAGCCAGGGCTGTGGAAAAGGCAGTGGAACGCGCCAGGACGCTTGGCGTTACAGGAGTGTCAGACAAAGGAGAAGCATGAGCGAGTCGAAGAAGAAACGGGATACAGAAAAGTCACCGATTACGCCGGAGCTTGCTGAACAGCTGAGGGAGAATCCGTACGTTCTTAAGCTCCAGGGCAACAAGATCAAGTACACCCATGACTTCTATCGGGCTATGTATGACAGGCTTAAGGAAGGCGACTCCTACATGGAGGCCATGGCCAGCCTTGGTTTCGACGTGCAGGCCCTGGGGAAGGACCGGGTGAAGTCCGCCGGACAGCGGGCGAGGGAAATGGGCGAGAATGGAACCTTCAACGACCTCCATCCGGAACGGTTCGATGGCTCAAAGCCGCTGACAGTCGAGGAGCTGCGTTCACTCTCCCGTGAGGACCTGGTTGACCGCGTTCTTTCCAGGAACCTGTACCTGGAGGTGGCCCGGGCGTACGAAAAAAAAACGCACTCACGCCTGGAGCAGCTGATCTCATCAGTGACCGGGAAGCACTGACAGACTGCCTGTGTGCCATGGCAGATCTTCTGCTGGCTGTCCTGGAAAGCTTTGCGGTCGCGGCCTTCTGCTCCCTCAGCCAGGCAGCATGCCTCGCCATTCTCGGGATCTCTTCCTCGACGTACTACGGCCACAGGAAGAAGCTGGGCAGACGCGACCGGCATAACCGCGATGAGGACCTGCTGATCCGCGACCAGATGAAAGCGTTTATCCTTCTGCACGGCTTCACGCCGGGCAAAGGGACCTTCCGGTACTGGGTCTCTGTCCGGCTTGGCAAGGCGGTGTCTGAATCGCGGTGTGGAAGGATCATGAAGGAGTTCGGGTTTATTGCCACAACCAGCATTCGCAAAGGTCCTTACAAAGGCATGGCGACCCATGACCATCCGTTCCTTTCCCCGTTCAACCTGGTGGAGGGAAAGTTTCGCATTGCTCCCCGCCGCGTAATCGCTACTGACATCACTTACATCTACTATGGTCTGAGCCGCCAGAAGGTCTGCTACCTCTGCATCTATCTGGACTGCTTTACGCAGGAAGCCCTGGGCTGGTCTGTCAGCGACACCATGGACACGGCATTTGTCCTGCGTGCCTATGAGATGATGATGCTGAAACACGGCCTGGAACTCAGGCCAGGCTATACAGTCATACACTCGGACGGGGGCAGCCAATATCTGGCCGGTGATTACCGGGATAAGCTCATCCTGGACCGCTTCCGGCAGTCCTGTTCCCGCAGGGCGACACCCACTGACAATGCCGTAATCGAATGCTTCAACGGAAGCTTCAAGGCTACCGGGCTCCTGAACGTTGAACGGGCAGAGTGTCTTGAGGCTGTCAGCACGATGTGTGACAACTGGCTTGAAAGCTCGAATAACGATCCCAGGGATGCCCTGGCAGGGCTATCCCCCAGCGAGTACTATTTCTATGCCACAACAGGGGTGTACCCAGCTGATTCGTATCTCGGCGTTGCGGCGGATCACCTCATCGATGTAAAGACCTTTGCCGCCCGCAGGGAGGCAGCGGCAGAACGGAGCAGGGAGCGCCGCCGAAGTGCGTACCAGGCAAAGCGGGACAGCTTCAAGGCTGCCGCCGATCCGCTGAAATCAGGCACCGCGCTGGAATGGGTGAACCAGCAGATCGCCAAAGACCTCCGCCGGCTGAAGGGACTTGATACAAGGCTTGGGAAAAGCATCACTGCAGCGGAGAAGATGAATAAGCAGGTCACACTCGTGATTGACATGATTATTGAAAAGGCTCTGCCGTACGCCCGTACGCTGTCCGAGAAGGTGGCCGAAGAACTGCGCACTGACCCAAGAAAGTGGCTTGAGCACGAACCTCTTAAATACATCGCTGAGATGGCCCTGCTTTTCTGAAGTATGATTTTGAATTCCGGATTACCGAAGTCTTTCACATCTGTGACACCAGCCTGAAGTACAGCACGAGTATGTAAGCATCTGATGATAGAGCTGATTCCTTTTTTAAGGGTAGAGGCCGTGCACCGACATCAGTCCACGCATACAGTGTGTACCGAACAGTCAGGCTTTCACATCAGCTGGAACACTTCAGCAAGATCCTCCATCGCTACATCCTGATATGTCTCTGTATCCCTTGCGAGTCTTCTCGAAGGGCTTTTGTCGTGTCTGTTTCTCCACTTAACGCTGTGAAGGCGGCCCCGGCGATGCTCCGCCTGATTCACTCATGTACGTCCCTCACACCGAACGCCGAGAAGGAAAGGCGGATCTGCTTCAGCCGGGTCACTTCTACCTCCCGGCAGTCTCGGTCTCCATCCAGGGAAAGCAAATCTCCCAGGGAGTCCTTCGTAGGGCTCCTCTGGGAGATCGTCATTTCCGCTACCCCGTTGGCATAGCCTGCCTCAGGGCAGGGGTGTTATAAATCAGTCCTTGACAAGTGTACCGGCGTA
>JAFTFD010000105.1 GCA_017449745.1 Lachnospiraceae bacterium | reverse complement strand
GACGCTGATCCACCGGGCATTGAAATCTGACAGAGGAGTGAAGAGCTTCCACGCGGAGATCACGGAGGACGCGGCAGAGTTTCTGGCGGATATTGCCGACGGAGACGCAAGGGCAGCGCTGAACGCGATCGAGCTTGCGGTGCTGACCACGGACAGAAGCTCGGACGGGAAGATCCACATCGATCTCAAGGTCGCAGAGGAATGTATCCAGAAAAAGGCGATCCGCTATGATAAAACCGGCGATAACCATTATGATACGATCGCTGCCTTCATCGAATCCATGTGCGGTTCGGACCCGGATGCTGCGATCTACTATCTGAGCCGTATGCTCTCGGCGGGAGAGGATATCAAGTTTATCGCCAGGCGCATGCTGGTGGCGGCCTCGGAAGAGGTCGGCAATGCGGATCCCATGGCAATCGTAGTGGCTGCAGCGGCGGCAACTGCTGTCGAGCGGGTCGGGATGCCGGAGAGCAGGATCATTCTGGCGCAGGCAGCTGCTTATATTGCTTCCGCACCGAAGTCCAATTCCGCATACCTTGGGATCGAGAAAGGAATGAAGACTGTTCAGAAGACCGGAAACCTGCCGATTCCCATGTATCTGCGCGATTCCTGTTATAAAGGAGCGGCGAAGCTCGGCCGGGGCGTCGGATACAAGTACGCGCATAATTACGGCAACCACTGGGTGGAGCAGCAGTATCTGCCGGACGAGATCAGGGAAGAGCGCTTTTACGAGCCGAACGATATCGGCTATGAACAGAAGATCAAGGAATACTTCCGGAAAATAGGAAAGGACCCTGAGCGTTACGAGTATCGGGACCCGGCAGAAGGAGGAGCGCCCGAGAAGCCGTGGACAGAGTAAATGAGGCACCGAAGAACATTGGCTGTCACCAATCGATCCGGTGCCCGACAGGATGCATATCATGCAGGAGGGGAGGATACTGGAGGCGTTACTGCATGTGCCAGGGCATTATTTCTGAGCAGATCATTTCTCCGCCGGCGCCGGCGGCTTTCTGAAGGTCCAGCCAGAAGACAGAGTCCTCAAGGGCTTCTTCAAGCGGATAAGGGGAAGCTCCGCCTCGTATATAATCTCCCATATCCAGCAGGAGGGAGCCGATGGCAAATTCGTCCTGCACCTGGTCCATGTCGATCTCCGGGCGCCAGGCCTTTCTGAGATCACGCAGCTCCTGGGTGTCCAGGCAGCGGTATTTTTCCGGAATATAAGGCATCAGGAAATCCCGCGTCGGAACGCCGTCTTCGTCCAGCCGGTAGATAATGCTGTCGCTCCACTCGCCGCGGTCTCCCCGGACCATGAGGTGGCGGGAGCGCAGGAAGGTGCGGTACTGAGTCCCCGAGAAATCGTAGACCGCATATTTGCCGGAGGAAAACTGAATTCCGACGATGTCCCTCTCTTCCTGGACCGGTTCTGCCTGGAATATGGCACCATAGCGGGAATCCGTGGGCACGATCGGTGTCTGCAGTTTAATGCCGCGCATAACATAGGACTCTCCGCTTGTGAGGAGCATGCGGCGGATCAGACTGGATCCGTGATAGTCATGCGCAAGGGAGAGATAGGCCGAGGAAGGAGTTCCGATCACGCCGTCAGCGACAGCCTGAAAACCCCTGATCATCCAGGGGTAGCGATGGTACTGTTCACTGACGGTTATTTTTGCGCCGTTTTTGTAGAGCTGCCAGAGTTCGAGCAGCTGCTCTTCATTCTCTCCCGGAGGAGTTTCCAACATAACGGGAAACCCCTTTTCGATCCAGGTTTTTGCGACGGAGGCATTGTGCCCCCGGTCTACGGCAATGATCACGAAATCGGGATGGAAAGCAAGACACTCCTCTTCCCTGGTCGTTGCAGGAATACCGGTCGAGGCGGTGAGGTCGGCCGCCTTTTCTTCGGAGCGGCAAAGGTACATGGCACTAAAAAGATCCGGATGGCTTCTCGCAATACGGCCGAAAAAACGGGAGCGGTAGCCGGAGCCGACGATCAGGTAAGATAATGGATCCATAAGAGCAGCCTCCTTAACGGTTTTGTCATCTTCTATTATAATAAATACCATACACAGTTCAAACGTTAAGAAGCATTTCGTACGAGAAAACAGCAAGAAGCATTTCATCCGCGGAAACGGATTTGTGCTATGATGTTCACAGCGGCTGCTTCGGCCGCCTGTTCCGCTGATTACGTGGCGAAGAAAAATAATCGTAACTGGTTGAAAGAGAAGAACGTGATTCGTTACGGGATACTATAGACTGGACGCAGTCCGCCTGAACAGGAAATCCAATGAACACTGATAAAGAGGGTCAACTGAATAAAAATGAAGAGCGCAAGGACTTCCGGCGCAGAGTATCAAAGAGCAGAGGCCAGTGGCCGGTCCTGGCCGCGCTTGTCCTGATCGGCGTAGTCCTGTGGTCTACCCTGTTCCGATATCAGGAGATCATCGCGGGGGCCGGCGTCGATGAAGCCGAGAATTGGACCGTTTACAACAGGCATTTTGCAATGATCGTGGACGATGAGGACGAGGCTTTCTGGCGGGACGTTTACACCTATATGCAGGAGGAGGCCAATCAGCAGGATGCCTATGTGGAGCTGAAGGGATTTGACAGGTTCAGCTCGGATTACTCCCTGCGCGATCTGATGGATATTGCGGTCGCCTCCGAAGTAAACGGCATCATCGTGGAAAATACCGGCGAGCGCGGGCTGGAGGAAAAAATACAGGCGGCCGCGGAGGCAGGCATTCCGGTCGTCACCGTCCTCAACGACGCACCGCTGACGGACCGCGTCTGTTTTGTCGGTATCAATCCATATTCCGTCGGACAGAAATACTCGTCGGAACTGCTGAAGCTGATCCCGGAAGGGGAGGATGCAGTCAGGATCTGCGTGCTGCTGACAGATGACGCGGTGGACAGAAACGAATACCAGATCTATACGCAGATCAATACGGACCTTGTGACAAATCCTAAGACCTCCGGACGGGTGTCGGTAGAGGCGATCCGCATCCCGACGGATGCCCCGTTTGCTTCCGAGGAGGCGATCCGGGAGCTCTTCCAGACAGAGGGCGGAAAGATCCCGGATTACATCATCTGTTTCAACTCCCTGGTCACGGACTCTGTTTATCAGACCGTGCTGGATTTTAACCTGGCCGGGCAGACGCAGATCATCGGGTACTATACTTCTGTGACAACGCTGGATGCGATCCGAAACGGGAACGTCGCCATGACCATGATGGCAGACACGGAAGGCATGGGCAGGGCCTGCGCCCGGGCACTTCTCGACCAGATCGAGGAGGGCAGGACGAACTCATATTATGAGATCGAGATGAATTTTATGACGGCTGACGATCTTTCTCATTAAACAGAGCGCTGGAATTTTAAAGAGCGCGGAAAATACGTAAGATCACGAATGGAGATCTGCCGGCATCCGGCCGGACAGATGGAGCTGTACAGATGAGAGCAAAACTCAGAGCATTACACTGGAGGAATCTTCCGATCAGATGGAAGCTGTATATCAGCGTCCTGTTTATTTCGGTCCTGATCCTCGTGTCCAACTTCATACTGTATAACCAGGTCAACAACCTCATCCGCAGGATGGACGAGGTCTATTCGAGCAACGTCAACCTGACGGAGCTCTCAGACACGCTCGGCGAGCTGCAGCAGTATCTCTACCGCTACCTGGAGGTCAGGGACTATGATTCCCTATCCGGATATTACCGGACGGCGGAGGAGTACAGGAACATGTATGAGCAGTTCCCGGAAACGGTCAGCAATAATCCGGTCCGCGTCCAGGAAAAAAATATCCGCTGCATGTCAGACCGGTTCCTCTCCTACACCGATGAGGCCGTCACGGCCAAGCGAGGCATGAACATCGAGAGGTACCGGAGGCTCTACAATGAGGCCATGAGGCTCTACGGTTTTATCGGAGATGAGATCTCCGTTCTCAACGAGCAGCAGTTCCAGAATAATGTCTCCAGCTATACGACGCTGCAGAAGGTCCTGCAGTACCTGGAGCGCAGCAGTATTATCGTGATGGCGGCGATCGCCGCGCTGGGCGTGTGGATCGTCGGCCAGCTGACCTTTGGGATCGTGGCGCCGATCCGGAATCTTGCCAGGTCAGCGGTCCTGGTCGGTGAGGGCGATTTCCAGCAGAAGGTGGAACCTGTTGATTCCGACGATGAGATCGGCGTCGTCGTCAATACTTTCAACGACATGGTCGATTCCCTGAACAATTACGTGATCCGGATGCGGGAGAGCGCCGAGAAAGAGCAGGAGCTGACAGAGCGCCAGCTTCGCACACAGGCCAATTTAAAGGAGGCGCAGCTAAAATACCTTCAGGCGCAGATCAATCCGCATTTCCTGTTTAACTCCCTGAACGCAGGCGTTCAGCTGGCGGAGATGGAGGACGATGAGAAAACAGCCGTCTTCCTGGAACATATGGCAACTTTTTTCCGTTACAACGTGAAAAAAGGAGAAGAGGACGCCGCGATCGGAGAGGAACTGGAGACCGTAGAAAACTATATGTATATTCTGAACGTGCGCTTTGCGGGAGAGATCGGATTCGAGACGGATGTGGATGAATCGGTCCTGCAGTACAGGATGCCGTCCATGATCCTGCAGCCGATCGTGGAGAACAGCGTGCAGCACGGAATCAAGGGAATGGAATCCGGAGGGAAGATCAGCCTTACGATCGCGTCGGATGCCGCAAGGAACAGAGTCCGGATCACCGTGAAGGATAACGGAAAGGGGATGTCGGAAAAGGCGCTGAGGCGTGTCTTTGAGGAGCTGTCTGCGGAGGAAACCGGACGGGAGAAATCCGGCAGGGACGAGAGCGGCAGCGAGCAGCAGTTTGCTCAGGGCGAGCCCGGCCAGGACGGGATCGCGCAGAACAGGGAAGATATGAACCGGACGGATGCCGGCGCCGGGATCGGTCTCAGAAATGTTATAGCGAGACTGAGGCTGTATTACGGAGAAGAAGCGGCAGCAGCGCAGGAAGACGAAGCAGAAGAGCTGATCCGTATCTTAAGTGAGCCGGGACAGGGGACAGAGGTCATCCTCAGTCTCCCCGAGAAGGGCGCCGAGAGCTGAAAAGTGACGCTTCATGGAAAGGTGTGTTTTATGTTCAGAATTCTGGTGGCAGATGATGAGGGTATCATGAGAGATTCGATCCGCAATGCGATCGAATCCAATTTCGGCAGCGATTGTGAGGTCATGACCGTCCGTTCAGGGCGTGAGGTGATCGAGCAGTGCCAGACCTTCCGCCCCGATATTGCCTTTGTGGACATCCAGATGCCCGGCCTGTCCGGGATCCAGGCAATCCAGGAGGTTAAGAAATTCGACTCCTCGATCGTGTTTATCATTATTTCTGCTTATGACAGGTTCTCCTATGCGCAGGAGGCTGTCAATCTCGGCGTAATCGAGTATGTCACGAAGCCGGTCAATAAAAAGAAGATCATCGAGGTCTGTGTCCGCGCCATGCACCAGGTGGAGGAGGCCCGGAAAAAGCGCAGCGACGACCTGAGAGTCAGGGAAAAACTGGAGATCGTCATCCCGATGATCGAGGATGCCTTCATCAACAACCTTGTCCAGGAGGACAGGAGAGGGAACGTTCAGGATTATCTGAGAATGCTGGATATCCGGCAGCAGTACTGCTATATGATCACGCTGGAATTCGGCGAGCAGGCCGAGGACGGCGTGCTGACGAACATCGTAGGGTCGAACGTTCGCGTGAACCAGATCTACACGAATATGAAAGAGATCATCCATGATTACCTGGACTGCATCGCAGGTCCTGTCATGGGAAGCCGCATCATTCTCTATGTTCCGTTCGACTATGAACATCTGGCTTACGAACAGCGCGTAGAGATCA
The DNA here is from genome assembly GCA_017449745.1 of Lachnospiraceae bacterium. Lineage (GTDB taxonomy): Bacteria > Bacillota > Clostridia > Lachnospirales > Lachnospiraceae > CAG-791. Next base: position 10,491 of record JAFTFD010000105.1, on the reverse strand, counting down.
TTACAAGAGTCCGCTCCATGCTGCGGAAGCTGGAACAGGAATCCTCGCTGAAATTCCGCGCCGGGATCGGGAGCGTAAAGGACGCTGAAGAGGCATTCATTTCCTACCGGGAATCCATGCGGTGCCTGCGGCAGGAGAAAAACCATGTCGTGCATGTCATGGACCTCGCGGCAGGACAGTTCCAGGAGACTTATCCCTCCGAACTGGAGGAACGGTATATCCAGATGGGCATGAAGGCGGATGCCGAGGAGGCACTGCTCTCCGCCAGCCAGCTGTTTGACTGGATGAAAGAGAATTTTGAGCTCCTTGAAAACAGTGACTCCAGGTGCCCGGAACAGATCGAGATGAAGGCGCTGGAACTGCTGCTGCAGCTGGTGGGAAAAGCAAGAGAGGCAGGCACCGTGCACATGGACAGTCTCCAGACGGACCACTACCTGACAGCTGTGCGAAAAGGTGGAAGCGAGCAGCAGGTCAGGATGTGGTTTGCCGCGGAGACAAGGCGGATCTGTGACGAGATCTCCAACGCCCGCAAAAAGGATTCCGGCACGATCATCAACCGCGCCATTATTTATATCAAAGAGCACTTTGCGGAAAATATCGATCTGGAGGACGTCTCCCGCAACATCAATATCAGCCCTTATTATTTCAGCAGGCTCTTCAAACAGGAGACAGGAGAGAATTTCATCGAGTTCCTGACCTACACCAGAATCCAGAAGGCGAAGGAATATCTCTCAAACCCGGATTACAGCATCAAGGAAGTCTGCAGCATGTGCGGATATGCGGACCCCAACTATTTTAGCCGGATCTTCCGCAAATACGAAGGTGTATCCCCAAGTGAATACAGAGAAAAATAAGGTGAAAAGTGTGCAGGTGTGAAACAGGAAAAAGTGGATGCTGAAACAGGAATAAGTGGAAGCAGAAGCGGGAAATGCGGTAAAAACATGAAAATGATAATGAGAAGAGCCATATCTATACTGCTGGTCATGATCTTGTGCCTTGTGCCCTGCGGGTGCGCCGGGAGCAGCGGGGCAGCCAGTACTGCCGACACTCCGGGCACCGGAAAGACTGGGGAAGAAAAAAGCGGCGGCGAAGAGGAAACGCTGCAGATCGGTATGAGTTTTGACTCCTTCGTGATCGAGCGGTGGATCAGGGACAGGGATGTTTTTGTCTCTACGGCGCAGAGCATGGGGGCAAGCGTCAACGTGCAGTCGGCAAACGGCGACGTGCAGGAGCAGATCGAGCAGATCCGGTACCTGATCAGCAAGGGAGTGGATGTCCTGGTCGTGATCCCGGTGGACTGCGCGTCCCTGGCGGAAGTGATCGGCGAAGCCCGGGACAAGGGCATCAAGGTCATCAGCTACGACAGGCTTGCTTCGGACGCGAACGTGGATCTGTATGTTTCCTTTGATAATTATGAAGTCGGGAGACTGATGGCGGCCGCCCTTGTGCGGGCGCTTCCGGAGGGGAGCGCGATCTTCATGATCGGCGGGCCTCTCACGGACGACAATGTCCGCAAGGTCGAGGACGGATTCCACAGCGTTCTGGATGAGAGCACGCTTACCGTGGAATACCAGCAAAGATGCGAGAACTGGAACGCGGCCGACGGCTATACCTATGTAAAGGAAGGCCTTTCGCAAAACAGGGATGTGGCCGGGATCATGTGCGGAAACGATGATATTGCGACTCAGGCTTTCCGCGCGCTTGCGGAGGAAAGACTTGCGGGCAAAGTCATGCTGACAGGCCAGGACGGAGACCTTGCCGCCTGCCAGAGAGTGGTGTCCGGAACCCAGCTCGTCAGTGTTTTTAAATCTGTTGATGACGAAGCCAGGGCAGCTGCGGAATGTGCCGTGCGGCTCGGCAGGGGAGAAAAGCTTGAAGAGATCACTAAGACGATCTCGGATGGGAACCATGAGGTGCCGTATCTGGAACTGAAGCCGATCGCGGTCACGAAAGACAATATCGACGAGGTGATCATTGAGGGTGGGTTCCACGCCAGGGACGAAGTGTATCTGCAGTGAAACGGCAGCTGCTGTCTGTTTTGAATGATTATATTCTGTATATGGATGCAGCGGACTGTAAATACACAGAATTTTATAAACAACAGGATTATTTTGTACATAACTGGATTTTTTTGCGATGAAGGCACGAACAACCCGGTGCCTTCATTTTCTTTTTGTCAAGAAGTTGCAGATGCCGGGCAAAACATTTGAAAGCGGAAATGGTAGCATAGAATCATAACAGGCAGGGATGCCGAAAGGCACCCTCATTTATTTTCTGATCAAGGAGGATTTGATTATGAAGAAAAGATTCTTAGCAATGGTCATGGCAGCAGCTATGGTCGGCGCTGCTCTTGCAGGATGCGCTCAGGCAGCACCCGCAGCTCAGGCACCCGCAGAAGAAGCAGCTCCCGCTGAGGAAGCAGCACCCGCAGAAGAGGCAGCTCCCGCTGAGGAAGCAGCACCTGCAGAGGAGGCAGCTCCCGCAGAGGCAACCGGCAAGACCGTCGGTATCGCAATGCCTACACAGTCCCTTGAGAGATGGAACCGTGATGGTTCTTACCTGAAAGATCAGTTCGAGTCCAGAGGATATGCTACAGAGCTTGTTTTCTCCGATAACAAGATCGAGCAGCAGGTCAGAGACCTTGAGAACATGATCGCTGATCAGGTAGATCTGCTCGTTATCGCAGCAATCGACGGCGAGTCCCTGACACAGGTTCTTGCAGACGCTAAGGATGCCGGCATCCCGGTCATCGCTTATGACCGTCTGATCATGAACACAGATGCGATCAGCTACTACGTTTCCTTCGATAACTACACAGTAGGAACTCTGCAGGGCAAATATGTTGAAGAGCAGCTGGATCTGGCAAATGCCGGTGACAAAGTTTACAACATCGAGTTCACAGCAGGCGATCCCGCTGATAACAACGCAGGCTTCTTCTTTAACGGCGCTTATGATGTCCTTAAGCCTTACATCGAGGCTGGCACACTGAACGTTGTTTCCGGCCAGACACAGTTCGATCAGGTCGCTACAGCACAGTGGAATACAGAGACCGCTCTGAAGAGATTCCAGAACATTCTTGCTTCCTACTATTCCGATGGAACACAGCTGGATGTCGCTCTTTGCTCCAATGACTCCACAGCCCTTGGTGTTACACAGGCAATCGAGTCCGACTATGCAGGAACAAACAGTGTTATCATCACTGGCCAGGACGGTGACGAAGCGAACCTCGCAAACATTGTTGACGGCAAGCAGACCATGACAGTTTACAAGGCAGTTGCTAACGAAGCAGTTGCTACTCTGGACCTTGGCGATGCACTTCTGAAGGGCGAGACTCCGGATGAGAGCCTGATCGCAAACAGCTCCTGGGACTTCGATTGCGCATACGATGTATCCTCTTATGACAACGGCACAGGAATCATTCCTTCCTATCTGCTGGTTCCCACAGTTGTTACAAAGGACAACATGGTAGCAGAGCTGGTTGACACCGGATACTACACACAGGATGACGCCGGATATCTTCATCCCACAAACTAATTTATAAGCAGGCTTATTGAGGAGGGCGGGGCCTTTGGTCCCGCCCGATTTTGATTCAGAACAAAGCAGCGCCCCTGATTTTCAGGATCTGCCGGAGGATATCCGGCAGCAGCCGGGGCTGCAGCTTACAGGGAGAGAACCTGCATCAAAATGCTGCAGATGCGGTACAGTAAAGGCACTAGAGGGCAGGAGGTGTATCATTGGCTGATTATATTCTCGAGATGAAACAGATCACAAAGCAGTTCCCGAACGTGAAGGCTTTGGATAATGTCAATCTCCAGGTGGAGCGAGGGGAGATCCATGCTCTGGTAGGTGAGAACGGCGCCGGTAAGTCCACCCTGATGAACGTATTATCAGGGATCTATCCGTACGGAACCTATACCGGAGATATCGTTTACAACGGAAAAGTTTGCAAATTCAACAATATTCACGATTCCGAAAAGCTCGGCATCGTTATTATCCATCAGGAACTGGCCCTGATCCCGGAGCTGACGATCGCGGAAAATATGTTCCTCGGAAACGAGCGCAAAAATATTTTCGGCAAGATCGACTGGGACAAGACCTATGATGATGCGCAGAAACAGATGGAGCGCGTCGGATTAAAGGAAAAATCATCCGTGCTGATCAAAGATATCGGTACCGGAAAACAACAGCTGGTCGAGATCGCGAAAGCGCTCTCCAAGAACGTCAAGCTCCTGATCCTGGATGAGCCTACCTCATCCCTGAATGAGGAGGACTCCAAAATGCTGCTGGATATGCTGCTGGACTTCAAGAAAGAAGGACTGACCAGCATCATCATCACTCACAAACTCAACGAAGTCGCCTATTGTGCAGACAGGATCACAGTCCTGCGTGACGGTTCCACGATCGAGACGATGGACAACCCGGATCACAATATCGATGAGGAGAGGATCATTAAGGGGATGGTCGGCCGCGAGCTGACGAACCGTTTCCCTGCGCGCGAACACAACGTCAGTGACGAGGTCATGTTCGAGGCGAGGGACTGGACGGTCTATCACCCTGTTTATACGGAAAAATGTGTTGACAATAAAGTCAGCTTTAAAGTCCATAAAGGCGAGATCGTAGGATTCTCAGGGCTCCAGGGCGCCGGCAGAACGGAACTGGCGATGTCCCTGTTCGGCCGCAGCTACGGCAGCCATATTTCAGGAAAAGAGTTTATCAAAGGCAAGGAAGTTCACCTCCGCAATGCGCATGATGCGATCAAGCACGGTCTCGCCTATGCTACTGAGGACAGAAAGGTAAATGGCCTTGTCCTGTCCGATTCGATCGCCTGGAACACGACGATGGCCCGCATGGACAAGGTCAGCAGCAGCGGCATCATCAATGTGCCCGCAGAAAACAAGGCGGCACAGGAATATGTCGAGGCGATGAGAACAAAGGCAACTTCGGTGCAGCAGCCGGTCTCCACCCTTTCCGGCGGCAATATGCAGAAGGTCCTGCTCTCCAAGTGGATGTTCGCAGAGCCGGATATCCTGATCCTGGATGAGCCGACCCGAGGCATCGATGTCGGTGCAAAATATGAGATCTACGGCATCATGAATGACATGGTCGCACAGGGCAAAGCGGTCATCATGATCTCCTCGGAGCTCCCCGAGCTTCTGGGAATGTGCGACAGGATCTATGTCATGAATGAGGGAGAAATGGTTGCGGAATTCCGCGCGGAGGAGGCTACTCAGGAGAAGATCATGAGTGCGATCCTTCAGTCCGGCAAGAAAAAGGAGGCTGCAGAATGAACGGCATAAATGTCAAAGCTTTACTCAAAAAATATACGATGGTCATCGCACTGGTCGTCGTCTTTATCTTCTTTACGATCCTGACCGGCGGCAGACTGATCGTGGCACAGAATGTCTCCAATCTGCTGCTGCAGAACGCGTATGTTCTGGTCATGGCCTGCGGTATGCTGCTGTGTATCCTGACCGGCGGTAACGTAGACCTTTCGATCGGTTCCACGCTCTGCCTTTCCGGCGCTCTCGCTGCAAAACTGATGCAGAGCGGGGCATCCGCACCGGTCGCTATCTGCGCATCCCTTTGCGTCGGCGCTGTCATCGGCTGCTGGCAGGGATTCCTGATCGGCTATGTGCACATCCCTCCCTTTATCTGCACCCTGGCAGGCATGTTCCTCTTCCGCGGACTTGCCCGTGTTATCCTGGATTCCAGAACGATCAGCATTCAGAACCAGGGCTTCCTGAATCTGTTTACTTCCTATATTCAGATTCCCGGCCTCGATGAGAACAGGCACTGCGTATCTGCATTGATCATCGGTATTGCTGTCGCAGTTCTGATCACGTTGATCTCTCTTGCAAGACGCGCACGCCAGATCAAAAAAGGTTATGATGTCGGTTCTTCTAAGGCTGCCATCGCCAAGATCGTCGTGATCGACGCCCTGATCATCATCTACGCATCCAAGCTGATGCAGTACAAGGGCATCCCGGTCATGCTCCTGTGGATCCTCGCTGTTGTCCTTATTTTCGCATTCATTACGAGTTCGACCGTATTCGGCCGCTACTTCTACGCAGTCGGCGGCAATGAGAAGGCAACCAAGCTCTCCGGTATCGATCCGAGAAAAGTTTACTTCTGGGCATATTTCCTGATGAGCCTGCTGGCCAGCCTCTCGGGACTGCTCATGGGCGCCCGCATCGGTTCCGTGGACGGCGCTATGGGTACCTCCTATGAGATGGACGCTATCGCATCGTGCTTTATCGGCGGCGCATCCGCATACGGCGGATCCGGCACCGTTCCGGGCATCATGATCGGTGCTATTCTGCTCGGCGTCATCAACCAGGGCATGTCCATCTACGGTCTGTCCGACTCCTGGCAGTACGTCGTCAAGGGCGCCGTCCTGCTGACAGCCGTCGTCTTCGACGTCGTCTCCAACCACAAGACCGGTAAGTCATAAGGCCTTTAGTGAGAAATGGGGAAGTGAGACATGGGGACAGGTCCAGTGTCTCATTATACTAGAAGGAATCCACGGCAGGTGTCAGCAGACACCCGCTGCGGGTTGTTAAAGAGTGAGTCAGGGGATACGTCCCCTGACTCAATTTGCAGCAGGCAGATCTTGCGCTCTATTCCGCCGGCATAGCCGGTCATGCTGCCGTCGGATCCGATAACGCGGTGGCAGGGAATGATGATCGAGATGGGATTATGGCCGACAGCACCGCCGACGGCCTGGGCGGACATACGACTGGAATGCTCTTTTGAATGACTTGCCCGGCGTCTTTCAGTGAGAATAGCAGCGATCTCTCCATAAGTCATTGTTTTTCCATAGGGAATCGTCAGCAGGATCTCGAGAACTTCTTTGCGGAAGGGCGTCGTGCGGATGAGGAGCGGAGGAGTAAAATCAGGAACTGTTCCGCTGAAATACTGATCCAGCCATTTTTTAGTTTCAAGAAAGACCGGAAGATGTCCGGTCTTTTCTGCTGTGATCTCTTCGGGAACTGGAACAGGGGCGGGAGAGAGAGCAGGAGCGGGAGTTGGAACAGGAAATGGAGTGGGGACGGGAGAGGGAGCGTATTTTTGCCCGTCAAACCAAAGACCAGTGAGGGCATTGCCGTCACTGGTCATAGTAATTCCGCCAAGCGGGGATGTGTAGCGATAATAAAAATCAGGATGCATATTTTTAATCTGGCAGCTGGTAGAAACCGTTCATGGTTTATCTTACAGCTGATGGAAACCGTTCATGGTTTATCTTACAGCTGATGGAAACCGAACATGGTCAACCTTACAGCTGATAGAAACCGATCTTTTTGTAGACTTTGCGCAGCGTCTTGTTCGCAATATAGGAAGCGCGCTCCGCACCCTCTCTATAGACGGAATTCAGATATTCCTTATCTGCGATGAGGCGGTTGGCTTCTTCACGGATCGGAGTGAGCATCTGGACGACAGAATCGCCTACCGCAGTCTTAAATGTGCCGTAGCCCTGGCCGTCAAACTCTTTTTCAATCTCCTCGATAGTCTTGCCGGTCACGGAGGAGTAGATCGCGATCAGGTTGGAAACGCCGGGTTTCTCTTCCTTGTCATAGCGGACGCACCTCTCCGTATCGGAATCGGTGACGGCACGCTTGAATTTCTTCATGATCACGTTCGGGTCATCCATCAGGAAGACGCAGCCGTCCGGAATGGACTTGGACATCTTCTGTCCGGGAGTCGTAAGACCGTAAACACGGGCACCGACCTTTGCGATATAAGGCTCCGGAACACGGAAGACTTCACCGTAAATGTTGTTAAAGCGGATCGCAAGATTTCTGGTCAGCTCAACATGCTGTTTCTGATCTTCACCGACAGGAACATAGTGCGGCTGATACAGAAGGATATCTGCAGCCATGAGGGACGGATAAGTGAAAAGGCCGGCATTGATGTTGTCCTTGTGGCGCTCCGCCTTGTCTTTGAACTGTGTCATGCGGCTGAGCTCGCCAAACATGGTGTAGCAGTCAAGTACCCATCCAAGCTGTGCATGTGCCGGGACATGGGACTGCAGAAACAGCGTATTCTGCTTGGGATCCAGGCCGCAGGCGATATACAGCGCCAGCATTTCCAGTGAACGGCGGCGCAGCTCTTTGGGATCCTGACGGACAGTGATCGTATGCAGGTCTGCCATAAAATAATAGCATTCAAAATCATTCACGCGATCTGCCCAGTTCTTGATCGCTCCCAGATAGTTTCCTAAATGCAGGTCTCCGCTGGGCTGAATGCCCGACAGCATAATTTTCTTCTCTGATTCCATATCAGTACCTTTCTCATTCATTCATTTCCCGGTTCAGCTGGACATGGATACTCAAACTATCTGTTTGAATCGGTTTACTTGAAACCGGTTTTCCTGGACAACTGGCTCGGGTGTGTATCTTCTTAATTTTATACGATTTGGCTTGAATATCAATAGAAGATTGTCAAGGATACGGCGGCAAATCGCATATTTTTGAGTTGTACTGCTGTTTATAGGTGGAATCGTGGGGAAGACTGATGTTTCCAGAGGCGTTTTTCGGGAGCTGTCAGAAATGAATTAATTTTCCGGGAATGAATTTTCCAGGAATGAATTAAGAGGACTGGGTTTCTAAGGATTTTCCTGGAATGAATTTTCTAGGAATGAATTTTCCAGGAATGAATTAAGAGGATAGGGTTTTGAAGGATTTCCCAGGAAAGCTACTGGAAATGCGGCCTTTCGAACATAAGGGTTCTGAATGGACGTAATGAAAATCATAGTTTTCTCAAGTATTGCGGCCTCCGGAATCAAAAGGATCCATTTGGCCGCATATAAAAAAGTGTCTCACAATGCTGTCTGCGGCCAGATAGTTAATAATAAATCCAGCGGCCGCAGGAGGAAATCTTCCGGTGCGGCCAGGGGAATAAATGTGTGCTTTGCGGCCGTAAAGGTTTGATAAACTACTACCTATAGATGAGACACGGCCGTTCAATTTTTGGATGCCCTGTCACACAGGTCAGACCATATAACATGACACGGAAATTTTCACTTTATGACGGTTTCCGTAATGGTCATACCACATACTGGACACAATCATTCGCTTCTTTTGGATGTCCGGTGATGGTCGTACCTGTTTCAGACACAGGTTCCTATACTTTTTGCATTGCCATAATGGTATTCTTGTTGAAGAAAGGAGTCCCATTATGAGTAGAAGACATCATTTCACTGATGACCAGAAAGCGGAGCTTCTTAGTAATCCTTTTACTTTCAGGATTACGGATTGCACAGTTGTATTTACGCTTGCCTTTAAGCAGTTTGTTATCAGCAAAACAGACATTCCCGGTATGACAGCAAGGAAAATCTTCCAGCTGGCCGGATATAGTGATGGACTATTTACTCCAAAGGTCCGGCGGTATATAGTTTCCTCTATCCGTGAAGAAGCCGCTTCACCTGAAGGCTTAAAAGAACCTGCAGCGCATAAGGATCCTGTTAAAAAGAAGCACAGTGAAACGGAATTCAAAGAGCTTCAGGAACGGGTCGCAATTCTGGAACAGCAGGTAGAATTCTTAAAAAAAACCCGTTTGCTCAGAATCCAGGACCAGGCGGATATATCAAGCTGTATGAACTGATCAAAGCGACCTGTGACCTCGAGGGAAATCAACTGGATATCAAGCAACTCTGTGCTCTTGCCGGGGTGTCCAGGTCTGGCTATTACAGATGGCTCAAAGCTCCAGTCACTGATGCAAGATCCAGGAAGGAGCTTCAGGATGAGCTTGACTTTAAGCTGATTCTTGATGCTTATAACTTCCGCGGTTATGCCAAAGGTGTCATGGGAATCCGTATGCGGCTTCTTCATCAGGGAATTGTAATGAACCATAAGAAGATCCGCAGACTCATGCATAAATACGGGCTCAAATGTCCTATAAGGAAGGCAAATCCCTATCGCAGAATGGCAAAAGCCATGAAGACCAATGCAGTCGCGGATAATCAGTTAAAGCGCCAGTTCAAAGTCTTCGGTGCCAGGAAGGTGTTCCTTACAGATATAACATACATACCTTTTCTTGATGGGTATGTGTACCTGTCAGTTATCATCGATGCCTACACGGAACAGGTCATGTCCTACGTGCTCAGCGAAAGCCTGGAAGTCGATTTTGTCTTGGAAACAGTGAATAAAATGATCAGTGATCATAAAGATTCCATCGATGCCACCGCACTTATTCACAGTGATCAGGGCTGTCACTATACCAGTGTTTCATTCCGTGAACTGATCAGCAACCTTGGCCTCCGTCAGTCTATGTCCAGAAAAGGAAACTGCTGGGACAATGCACCACAGGAAAGCTTCTTCGGGCATATGAAGGATGAACTTGATATCAAATCCAGAAAGTGGAAAACCTTCTCTGAAATACAGGCAGATATCGATGACTGGATGGACTATTACAATAACGATCGTTATAAAGTAGCATTATGTAATCTGTCACCCAATGAATACTACAAATACATAACAACAGGAGAACTACCTG
>JAFTFD010000104.1 GCA_017449745.1 Lachnospiraceae bacterium | reverse complement strand
TGCAAGGTATTCTGAGCCGGCCAGGTTTTTACCGAACGGTATTTGCGTTTATGAAATGAAAGGAGGAGGGTGCAGAAAATCGGACTGTGCCCGAAGAACAATGAAAGAACTGAAAGATTATGTGCGTACGATTCCGGATTTCCCGCAGCCCGGCATTATGTTCCGCGATATCACGTCGGTAGTGCAGGATGCAGACGGCCTTAAGCTTGCGATCGATACCATGCAGGACTCGGTCAAGGATCAGGACTTCGATGTGATCGTAGGCGCAGAGGCAAGAGGATTTGTCTTCGGAACTCCTATGGCTTATAACCTTCACAAGCCCATGGTGCTCATCCGCAAAAAAGGAAAGCTCCCCTGCGAGACCGTATCGATCGAGTATGACCTGGAGTATGGCACATCGGTCCTGGAGATGCACAAAGATGCCCTCAAGCCCGGCCAGAAGGTTCTGATCGTCGATGACCTTCTCGCAACCGGCGGAACGACCAGAGCTATGGTGGAGCTCGTCAAAAAGATGGGTGCAGAACCGGTAGGCGTCTGTGTCATGATGGAACTCAAAGGCCTTAACGGCCGTAAAGTGCTTGAGCCGACACCGGTCTTCTCAGCACTGTCCTATGAGGGGAAATAATAGAGAAGCTTATTTATTCAGCATGGGGAATAGTATGAAAAAACTGATATCCTGGAATGTGAACGGTCTCAGAGCCGTCACGGGAAAGGGAAATTTTTACAGCCTGATAGAGGCGGAACACCCGGACGTACTGTGTCTTCAGGAGACCAAGCTCCAGGCAGGGCAGATCACCATGGATCTGCCAGGGTATCATGAATACTGGAATTACGCTGAGAAAAAGGGTTACTCCGGAACAGCCATATTTACAAAGGAAGAACCCCTCTCCGTATCATACGGGATCGGCATTGAAGAACACGACCATGAAGGCAGAGTGATCACACTGGAATATCCGGATTATTACCTGATCACGGTCTATGTCCCGAATGCGCAGGAACAGCTCCAGAGACTGGACTACCGTATGACATGGGAGGACGCCTTCCTGGGATACCTCAAGGACCTCGAAAAGAAAAAGCCCGTTATTTTCTGCGGAGATCTGAATGTCGCTCACAAGGAGATCGACCTGAAAAATCCGAAAACAAACCGCGGGCATGCCGGGTTTACCGACGAAGAGCGGGGAAAAATGACGGTGCTCCTGGAGAACGGCTTTACAGATACCTGGAGATATTTTTATCCGGATAAAGAGGGTGTGTATTCCTGGTGGTCTTACCGCTTCCATGCCAGAGAGAAAAACGCGGGATGGAGGATCGACTATTTTATCACCTCCGACGCGCTCCGGCCGAGGCTGAAGGACGCCCTGATCTATACAGACGTATACGGAAGTGATCACTGTCCGGTCGGACTGATCATCGAATAGTATATCCGTCAGCGGCTGCAGTACAGCTGTGCGGAATTGCGGAATTCATACGGAATGCAAGAGACAGTTTAGTTAAAGTAGGAAAGGATATGTTTAGAAGTAATGAGTGAGAATAACAAAGAGGGAAAGATCCCGATGCCGACCCCTAACTTCAAAGTAGATGCCAATCCCGGCAGCCATGTAAAAAAGATGATCGCTGTCGTCAGCGGCAAGGGCGGCGTCGGAAAGTCATCTGTGACCGGAATGTGCGCGATGTGGAGCGTTCGCAAAGGATACCGCACGGGAATCCTTGATGCGGACGTCACAGGACCCAGCATTCCTAAAATGTTCGGTGTCGGACCTGAGGATGTAAGCGGCACAGACCAGGTCCTTTATCCCGCACAGACACAGACCGGCATCAAGATCATGTCCATGAACCTGCTGATGACAGATGAGAACCAGCCCGTTGTCTGGAGAGCACCCGTCATAACAGGAGCGATCAAGCAGTTCTGGACAGATGTGGAGTGGGGCGATGTGGACTATATGTTCGTGGATATGCCTCCCGGAACAGGTGACGTTCCCCTGACTGTATTCCAGTCTCTGCCGATCGACGGCATCATCGTCGTCACGACACCGCAGGATCTTGTCAGCATGATCGTCAAAAAGGCAGTCAACATGGCAAAGATCATGAACGTTCCGATCCTCGGAATCGTCGAGAACATGAGCTATGTCAGATGTCCCCACTGCGGAGAGGAGATCCATATCTTCGGCGAGAGCCAGCTCGAGAAGATCGCGGAAGAGGAAGGCCTGAAAGTGATCGGCCGCCTGCCGATCGATCCCGCCCTGACAGCAGCCTGCGACAGCGGCCTGGCGGAATATTACGAGAACGAGCAGCTGGAAGGCCTCGATACGGTCCTGCCGGCACTTGAATAATGGTCAGATCTGTTATTAGTTATTGAACGCCGTTCATAGGCAGGTGTCCGCGGGATCTGCGGTTCCTTCGTGCAGATCTACTAACATTTATTGCTCATTGCGGTCAGGCACCGCCTCCAAACTCGCACCCGCACTGATGTGTGTGTGCTCAAACAGTCGGCTTACAGGACAGCAGGAATGCTGTCCTGTTTCCTTCTCTTCATTCACAATAAATGAAGTAGATCTAAGCATTCATACACAGCAGATCCTGCAGCCACCTGCTCCTTCCTGCCGTCATATCATCCTATCGTCTCAGCGCCCTCTGTGCCCTCTTTGCGCCTGCATCGTCTTATTATAGATCAACCCAAGTCCTTTCAGCAGCAGACGGTTATCAATGATCATCTCATTCCTGCAGTAGGGAGCGATCAGGCGCCCTACGCCGCCGGTTGCGACGATGCTGCCGATGGTTCCCAGTTCCACGCGGAAGCGGTCGACGATACCATCCACTGCGCCTGCGTGACCGTTGATCAGCCCGCCGCGCATGGCATCGATCGTATTGGAGCCGATGACTTTTTTGGGAGGCACGAAATCAATG
>JAFTFD010000103.1 GCA_017449745.1 Lachnospiraceae bacterium | reverse complement strand
TACACTCGATAATGATCTTCCGCCACTGTTCACGGCGGACATTTAATACTGCTTTATCCATTAGGGTGCCTCCATTATTTGGTGGAGACATTCTAGCAGACTAAAGGATCTAATATAAGGTATGCGCTATTTGACGCTTACGACGGACGTGTTGTCCCGCATGTGTTTTTCTTTCTTCTGGATCTGTTTTGCTTTGGCTGCTTCCCGCTGTTTCGCTTCCTTGTCAAGCTTTGCCCGCCGCTTCTTCTCATTTGCCAGTTCCTTTTTGGATGACTGGAGCCTTAGCCTTACAGCCTCACGGACTTTCGGATCCCGTATACTGGTATCATAACTGGCATAAAAGCTCTGCATGTGCATATCGAACGCATCCGACGCTTCGTAAAAGCCATCCAGTAAGGTATCGAGCCGCATGGCATTTTTCGCTTCGCTTTGTTTTAGCAGTTTCGCCTCTGTCCTGGCCGCCTTAATGTCAGCTTTCCTCCGGGCTTTTTCGGTCTTTTTCGCTGCGATCTCGGCGCGTTTCCTGCCTGCCGCGCTGTTCTCTTCCTTCTTTTTGATCTTCTTCCTGTTAAGGCCGATCTGGTCGAGGATGAAATTGTCATCAAGGACTTTGCCGTCAATAACGATATCCTTGCGCTTTGCCTTGATCGCCTGGTGTCCTTCTGTGATGAGCTTGCCGGCTTCCCGGAGCTTTTTTACACGAAGGATGTGGTAAACAAGGCAGAACACATTGTATGCCATGATCCCAAGGCAGACGGCAGTGATGAGGGCTGCGAACAGGTGCTCATGCGTCACATCTTTTATAATCAGTACATCTGAGCTCATAAAAAGCCCTCCTTAATCCCCAATTTCATCGCCCTGCTGGCGCTCCTGCGGCGTGCGGTACCCATCCAGGTATTCCACCGTATACGGGACTACTTCCAGCACCTTGTCTTTCCATTCCTTCTGCTGGCCGCAGTGGGGGCATCTGCTGCTGCGGAGGAACCGTCTCATACAGACAAGGCCGTCGACCAGGACGAGGGAGCCTTTCTTTAATGAGTCAAAGTCCGCATACGCCTGCTTCCCGTAGGACCTGATATAGGGGAAATCGGCATGTGTAGATGGGTCATCGTCCCTGACATAGAACTTCCTGTTGATGCCAAGCTGGTAGGCCGTTGCGTTTCCGCCTTCCCACTGTCTTGGATCAGAGCAGAGCCTTCCAACAAGTAGGACTTCATTGGACATCTCCCTGTGGGCTACGAGCATTGCCTGTGCCTCTTCCGAAGTAAGGCCGGTATCCCTGATATCCAGTTCGATCGGCGTGACAAATGTGATCATTCCTGTATTCCTGGGGTTCTCATCCATCCCGTCTCCTGTCACAAAGAAGCGGTTTCCGCAATTCTCGCAGGTAATGATCTTGGGAGTGTTTCTTGTGTTGACCGTTCCCTTGATAATGACGATGTCATTTGTCCTTGTCTTTGACATCTGCTCCGCCATGGGAGGGTACGCAGAAAAAAGCATGACCTGGTCAAATTCGACCATGTTGTTATTGTTCCGGTCATCGAATACCCTGGAACTGCGAGCAGTCGCGATGTAAACGCTCGCGCTGGTCACATTCCCCTGCTGGTCTTTGGTGACCGTGGGATCCCGCTGGATCATGCCGTAAAAATGAGCAATATTGTGCTGTGCCATAATGTTTTCCGCCTTTCACTTTCTGCCTGGTATAGTCCTGGCAAATTATTTTTGAATGCCATCTATTACAAATATGTCAGAAAACATGAAAGGCATAGCAGCACAGAAAGCATCCGGGCGGATACTGGAACGAGTTACTGTTCCACAGGCATCCACACGGCGTAGCGGATGATCTCCCAGCCGATATAGCAGGTATACGTGACAAAGCCGCCCTCATCGTTTCTTTTGGTGAAGCTGACGCCATTTTTGTCATAGAGGTCCCTGGTGGTGTTCTGACCCTGGTCGGCCTCTACGCAGATGTATTTCTCACAGGTCTTGCCTTTGAGCATATATGCCACCGTCTCACCCGGGACGGCGTTCTCGATCACTGAAAAACCCTG
This sequence comes from Lachnospiraceae bacterium, assembly GCA_017449745.1. Lineage (GTDB taxonomy): Bacteria > Bacillota > Clostridia > Lachnospirales > Lachnospiraceae > CAG-791. The sequence continues at coordinate 665 of JAFTFD010000103.1, read as the reverse complement.
GTCTGTGTGGTCTGCGATGATAGTCTCGGTGCCTGCCCTGAAATAGGCGGCCGAATCTTCATCGTCGGTGACCTTCTGGCGGATCGCGGCGCCGTCTTTGGTTACATCATAGGCTGCTACATCAATGCCGAGATCCGGGATATACAGCCTCCCTACCATCCCATCATTTTCTGCCATTTCCTGCGAGTTATCCGGTACAAGAACCAGAGACATCGCGTGAGCAGTATCGCATGCGTTAACGCGAAAAAACATGGACAATACAGCAACAGTCAGGTAATACATCATTCTTTTCATGGGTTTTTCCTCCTTGATCTTGTTTTCTTCATTTTTTATCAGTTTATACCCTGAAAAATCTGTCTGCAGTGGAAGTACCCGGACATACGGGTATATCCACTCCTATCTCAAATGTGTCAGATTTTTAAAGGATCCTGGAGAAATTTTTCCCATTTCCAGAATTTTTTTGCATGGAAAAAGCAGAGCCATCAGCCCTGCCTTTCCATTTTCAATATTCTTCAGGTAACGGTATGACTCGCCACCCTTGAAACATCATTACCTACTTCTTTTTGTGTAGGCAATGCACCAAACTGCAAGTGCCATAAGGCTCATAAGAGCGATCAGCATATACAGGACCATCATACTGGCATCACCAGTCTGAAGCCTGCGCT
>JAFTFD010000102.1 GCA_017449745.1 Lachnospiraceae bacterium | reverse complement strand
CTTCCGCGAGGTCAATGCGTATCTGGAAAACGGAAAAGGAATAGAGAGACCCGGTCGCAAGGAGATCGTGCAGATGATCCTGCGGCATGCGGCGCTCATGAAAGAGATCAAAGGGGACTGTGTCGGCATTCAGGAGATGAGAAAACATATCTCCTGGTACCTGCAGGGATTTCCCGGAGCATCCAAGATCCGCCTCCAGGTCAACATGCTCTCTTCCTTTGCGGAGATGGAAGAGCTGCTGCGCCGTGAGTTTCCGTATGCATGAACCGTGAATAGTAACATTTGAGTTACATTTTTGGCGGACGAACTTGACGCCGGAAACCTTAATATGTAAAATATGTTAGCATTAGATTCGGAGAAAATCGTGTACACAATTTTCTCCGGATTTTCTGCAGTCTTTTTCGGACTGCGGAACGATGGAACAGGATGATCGCCGGAATAGAATAAGGCAGCTGAGGATATACAGATCCGACGAAATATAATCAGTATGTATTGATTCAGGAGAGGATGTTATGGAAGAGAAGAAGAACATATTGACCTATGCGGGACTCAAACGCTATGAAGATGAGCTGCACGAGCTGAAAGTGGTCAAACGTAAGGAAGTCGCTCAGAAGATCAAGGAGGCGCGCGAGCAGGGCGACCTGTCAGAGAACGCCGAGTATGATGCAGCTAAAGATGAGCAGAGAGATATCGAGGCCAGGATCGAAGAACTTGAAAAGATCTTAAAGAACGTCGAAGTCGTCGTGGAAGAGGAAGTCAACCTCGATAAGATCAACATCGGCTGCAAGGTCAAGATCCATGATATCGTAGATGATGAAGACCTGGATTACTGGATCGTTGGCTCCACAGAGGCTAACAGCCTTGAGGGCAAGATCTCCAATGAGTCTCCTGTCGGACGTGCGCTGATCGGCGCGAAAGTCGGCGATACTGTCCAGATCGAGACACAGGCAGGAACTTTTTCCTATAAGGTGCTTGAGATCGAGAGATCCGAGCAGATATAATCTGTTTGCTGACGGGAAACGCAGGAACCATCCTGCGGCTCTCCCTTCATTGTGCCGCCTCGCTGAGCGAAGCGGCAGCTTTGATTTAGAGAAATCGATCAGAAAAGAATAAGAAAGGATAAATATGGCAGAGAAGGAAGTACAGCAGAATCAGCAGAATGCGCAGCAGGATATTTCCAAGCTGGAAGAGGTCAGGCGCCAGAAGCTGATGGATCTGCAGGCAGCAGGCAAGGACCCGTTTGTCATCGTCAAATTTGACCAGACACATCATAGCCAGGAGATCAAAGACCGCTTTGACGAGCTGGCAGCAAAAACAGATGAAGAGGGTAATGAGATCAGCCCGGCGGTGAGCGTCAGCGTGGCTGGCCGTATGCTCTTCAAGCGTGTGATGGGCAAGGCTTCCTTCTGCAATATCCAGGACCGCGACGGACGTATCCAGATCTATGTGGCAAGGGATGATATCGGAGAGGAGCCCTATGCCGATTTCAAGAAAATGGATATCGGCGATATCATCGGTGTGAAAGGCTTCGCTTTCAGAACCAAGACCGGTGAGATCTCTGTCCACGCAAAAGAATTGACGCTCCTGTCCAAGTCCCTCTCCCCTCTTCCGGAGAAATTCCACGGACTTACCGATACAGATGCCAGGTATCGCCAGAGATATGTGGATCTGATCGTAAATGAGGAAGTTCGCGACACATTTAAAAAGAGAAGCCAGATCATCCGCGAGATCCGCAATTTCCTTGCGGACAGAGACTTTATGGAAGTGGAGACACCGATGCTGGTATCCAATGCAGGCGGTGCTGCTGCGCGTCCGTTTGAGACGCACTTCAATGCTCTTAATGAGGATCTCAAGCTCAGGATCTCTCTGGAGCTGTACCTCAAGAGACTGATCATCGGCGGACTTGAGAGAGTTTATGAGATCGGAAGAGTCTTCAGAAATGAAGGACTGGACACCAGACATAATCCGGAATTCACTCTGATGGAGCTCTATCAGGCATATACGGATTACTATGGCATGATGGAACTGACGGAGAGCATGTACCGCTATGTAGCAGAGAAGGTCTGCGGTTCGACCCTGATCACCTATGGCGGAAAAGAAATCGACCTCGGTAAGCCCTTCCGCAGGCTCACCATGGTAGATGCCATCAAAGAAGAGACGGGCATCGATTTCGATCTGGTCACAACGGACGAAGAGGCCAAGAAGATCGCGGACGAGCATCATATTGAGTATGAAGAACGACACAAGAAGGGTGATATCGTAAACCTCTTCTTTGACGAATACTGCGAGGATAAGATGATCCAGCCGACGTTCATCATGGATCATCCGATCGAGATCTCTCCTCTCACCAAGAAAAAGCCTCAGGATCCGACGAAGGTCGAGCGCTTCGAACTCTACATCAACGGCTGGGAAATGTGCAACGCCTACTCCGAGCTCAATGATCCGATCGACCAGAGAGAGCGCTTCGCCGCACAGGATGCGCTGTCCGCAGCCGGTGACGAAGAGGCACAGCACACCGATGAAGATTTCCTCCACGCGATGGAGATCGGCATGCCGCCTACCGGCGGGATCGGTTATGGGATCGACAGACTGGTCATGCTGCTGACAGATTCGGCAGCGATCAGAGATGTGCTGCTGTTCCCGACATTAAAGACCATCGGCAAATAAAATGCTGTAATTTCAACGGTTTCCGGGATGTTAGGAATGGCTTACTACATCATTACTACATCAAATCGGCCTTTTTAGGCAAGAAAAGGCAAGACATACTACAAAGTTGACAAATCGAAATTCAGGATACACTGCAGTGCCTTATTATGAGGCGTTGCAGTGTATTTTGTTTTGCAGACCACATTTAGAAATGCTGAATTTATAGGCTTTGCGAGACTTCTGATACTAATTGGAATCAGCATACGAATTTTTACGAAGGTGTTGGTATAAATTCGTATAAGGGATATGAGCCATAAAGCTCTGTATATATGCGCTTCTGCGTTGCAGATACTTCTTCCACGACAGCGACAAACTGTACATTTGGTATCTCATTCGGCTTAAATAGTGGTATACAAAACTCTGAAAGGGGGCCACTACATCAATGGTACAGGAAAGTTCATACTATGACATTATCAGGAGAAGCGAGGTAAAAGAAGAAAGCAGGAAACTTCGGCGTATGTTTCTGCGCTATAAAGAGGCTGAGGTCGTTTATAGCATACAGCATAGGAAACTTCTGGAACTGGCCGGAAAGGCAGGAGCAATTTACCGGATCGACGGTACAGTACTGATCAACAGAGATATCTTCGAAGAATATCTTGAGCAGTTTCATGAGAAGAGTACGCTTCTCGGAAAGGATGAGAAATGAGCAGTGTATTGTGGAAGTTCTCTGATCAGCTGGACGATGCGGACCGAATCATGATTCAGAAAGACTTCATAACCCTGAATGATGGTGTCGAATACTATGGTCTCGGGATGAAGCCGTTTACCCGGATCGCCAGAGAGGCAGGCGCCGTATATAAAATCGGAAAAATGGTCAGGATCCGGAGGGACATTCTGGAAGAGTATCTTCGGCAGATCAAAAAAATAGAACAGGATAACTAGGCAAGTAATATAAGAAACAGGCAGACCTTCACTTAATATATAGGTCTGCCTGTTTTGGTTCTCCCCTCTCAAAGGAAAACTGGAAGTTGTTTGATTAACTTCCGGTATAACTTGCATTCAGTTTAGAAAATCCCGGATGATATCAGCGAACTGCTCAGGATGCTGTCCCTGAGGTGAATGACCGCACCCTTCCATCGCGATGTACTGAAGGCCGTACTCATCAGCATACTGCTCGACCAGCTGAGCCGGGCAGTTCCAGTCACAAGAGCCGGATATAAACAGAACAGGTATCTGATATTCACCAGCCTCATACAAATTGAAATTCATCATTGCTTCGTCTAATGGCGCCTGAAGTTCCATAAAGCGTGTATCTCCAATCATGGCACTGAGCTGCAACAGATACCATCTTGCATCATCAACTCCCAACACAGGTGAGAAAATAGCAGCCGCAGTAGATGTATCTGTCATATCAGTCTGCGGATGGTATGCGGAAGTGTATTCCCGAAGTGTCATCCGGTTTTCTAATGATGACATGTCAGATATAAATGCCTCATAAGCCGATTCCATCTCGGAAGTATCATCTCCCTTTTCCTTAGCAATGCGAAGAGCATCCTCATATGCATAAGTCTCACTGTAGTTATCAATATCATTTACAATCTGCCCCACGCCTATGTAAGCAGACACCTTCTCGGGATGCGCCATAACGTAAGAAGAACCGAGCATGGAACCATATGAATGACCGAGAATTATAACCTGTTCCTGCCCAAATCTGTCACAACAATAATCCACAAGTGCATCGAGGTCAGCAAGCTGCTGCTCGTATGAAAGTGTAGAATTATCCGGATCGATATTGGAATTACGATAATAAGAGCGTCCACAACCCGTCTCATCCCAGGAAACAATCGTATAGTTATCCGCCAGGTATTCCTGCCAGTCGTAATCAACAAAAGCGGAAGGGCTGCCGGGTGCATATGGCCACCTTTCACGGCCGATGAGGCCGTTTTCCACGGCCAGTTAGGGCCGTGTTATGCGGCCGATAGCCGCTAGTCTCCGGCGGAGTTTACCCGCCGGATTGTCAAGCAGCTAAAAATTGTGTTTTTAGTTATCGGTTGCTTTTTCTATTAAGACTGTAAATCCAGTTGTTAGTCGACGGCGGATACCGTCGAGTTTTCCATAACATTTAGGTTCGTCACTTAGATGCTGGCTCCATTCATCTGGAGCATACTGGCTGCTGTATAACGTTGAGGTACCAAGGTCTGCTCTCATCTTTACCAGTTGGTAAAGGATATTCATCCCCTCCTCAGGGTATCGACTTATGCCGAAGTCATCTATAAACATAAGCTGCAGCCTTGCATAATAACGCAGCCTTTTCCTGTATTTCTTCATATCCCCCTGGCGTTTCAGCATGATCAGTTCATCCAGAAGGTCACAATAATCGATGAAACGTCCCCGATAGTTTTGTCGGCATGCTTCTACGCAGCAGGCAGAGAGAAAATAGGATTTACCGGCTCCGGTGACACCATATACCCCGACATTGAGGCGGTCTTCCGCGAAACTGAAGCTTAGGACCTGCTCAACGGTTGTGTCATTATAAATACGGCCATTTCCGGTCTTCAGATTTTCAATCATGGCCCCTTTATCAATCACGCCGCTGAACTGGAGGTTAGACTCAAACCGTTTATTCAGTGTTTCAAGATACTGTGGCGTCAGCAGTTCACGTATTAACTGTATTGCACTGTAATGGCCAAGTTCCGGGCTTTTCTGGAGGGACTGGAATGTTTTTGCTGCAACAGGCAGTTTAAGTACATCCAACATGTCCAGGATATCCTGATTATTATCAGATTTCATGACGCACCTCCCGTTCCTGCTTCTTTAGCAGGTAATTTAATGAGTATTTTGCGTCATCATCTTTGTAAACACCGTGAACTGTGTCGCTGAGGGTGCTTTCTGTATCTGTCTGTGTTGTCAACGGCTCTGTGTAGTAAGTAGCAACGGTATTGGATATATAAGTGTAGTTACATTTTCCTGCAAGTACTGCGTCATGGCAGCAAGCCTCGAGTGCCTTTGATGAGTATCGTTCTGCAAACCTTAGTATTCCAAAACAACTACGGAATGATTGCACAGGATAAGAGAACTTCTCGATCACTCTGTCAATCAGGATCCTTGTGTTTGGACCTATCTTTGATGCCTTCATTTGGAAATACGGAACATTCCAGTATCCGTAATCGTGGTATTCCTTAGGCATATCCGAAGGGATGATTACCCAGTCTTTGGGCGTGTAGCTTCTTTTGTGCGTTCGGATTAGGTCTCCGTTCCGGTTATAAACATATATCTCTTTTTCGCCGGCACGGATCTCAAGCTGGCTCTTCAGATACTTACGAGGCATGCTATAATGAACCTTGTCGAAAGTGAAGGAGAAGTCTTGTGCCACCTTAACATTCTTTCGCTCAAGGTATTCGAATTTAGTGAGCGGAAGAGGCAGAAGCGACTCCTTCTCTTCTTGTACATACAGATCGTAACGGGAGTAGTTCAATCCGGAAAAGTTGGCCCTGTTTTCTTCTGCCACCTTTTTCCAAAGAACTCTGTTCAGATCTTCAAGTGAATAGAAGGTCATTTCCTCCATATCGATGAGGATATGCATGTTGACTATCTTTACGTGGCCTTCGACGACCGGCTTCCATTTTGGAGCCCTGACCTTGGCAGGAGTCAGCACTGTATCGTTGTGCTCTGCCCATGCCTGGAAATCCTTGTTAAGGGACGGGTTTATCCAATCCCTGTTCTCCTGTACGGCAACTTTGCAGTTATCAGAAGTGACTGTCGGCGTAATACCGCCAAAGTACTCTAAAGCATTATTGTTGACACGTATCCAGTTACGAATATCGCAACATGTCATCCCTTCCGCGTAAAAGTAATCACTGTATGTAAGGGCGGCGACAAATATCGTGACCTTGGTTTTCTTTCCTGGATCACGCCTGTCATGGAGCTCAAGCTGTTTTCCAGCATAATCCAGTTCGATGTTGACGCCAGGATACCGCTGAATATGGAAAGATATCTGTTGGGAGTCGAGCCAGTCACTGTAACGCCGGCAGAACTGCCTGTAGCTCAAAGGTCTTAATCCATTGACAATACCGATTGAATTATACTTTTGCCAGAGATGTTTCAGCGTCTCGCCTTTCTTGGATAGAGCTTTGTGGACGGCTTCTTTGTCAAAGTCCCTGTAGAGCGACTGCTCAGTTGATAGTCCTGGCTTTTTATAAAGCAGTTTCTCCAAGAACTCATTTGTAACATCCTCTGGGAGAGGATAACTGAGCTCCTGGCATTCCCTGAATCGCTTCAGGAATTCATTAACCGATGTTTTGCTGCATCCGCTAGTTGCAGCAATCTCCCTTCCGCTGAGTTTGTTCTCATAATGAAGTCTCAGCACTTTTTTGTAATCCATAACGGACCTCCTAAAATGAATTATTTCTCCTAACGGAGATGCTTTCATTATAGGAATGGCCGTTTAATAAGTCTTTCGATGGCCTGCGTTAATGTCAATCAGTGGCCGCCGAATATGACACAGGTGGCCGTTTCAGCTGGCAAACTGCACCGGGGCCGCCGTGTAATGAAATAATAACAGGATTCGACTCGGAAGATCCGAATACATTGATGAATCCTTCACTGCCATCAAGCTGAACATAGATCTGCTCATTCACACCGTTACGATACGCAACAATGCGCTTGATCTGGTTGGCATTACGTCCCGTTATAGCAATGATAAAGAAGCCAAACACTGCAACAAGAAAAAGGATGCCGACGACCTTCAGCACACCGAGGAGGATTCGAACAGGGAGCTTCTTCTTAGGTTTCTTACCGTATACCTCACGCGCATGCTGTGCATGTATACCTATGTGACCTACCCCCAGGATTATAGAACCTAAACACATCAGAATATTGCCTCCATAGATACCAAGCAGCAGGAAAGCGAATACGGGATATGTAGCAAGTGCCAGCGGCATTCCGCAGAATCCGCGGTAGAAATCCTTCATCAAATGCCGAGACTTAAAGTAACGAACCCATGCGATGTCGTACAATATCATAAACAGGAATGAGATTCCGAGTACAATAAGCCAGAGGTTCCATCCCTTGAAATTAAAATCAGAAAATACAAGCACCACCGGTGTGACAATAAACTCCCCCACACGCTCGAAAACAAGCAGGGCTTTGTTCTCATTGCGACTGTACTCCTCATAAGCCTGCGGCTTATTCTTTGTCCATATAAAATTGGGGACAAAAAGCATTATCAACCAGATTAATCCAATATATGAAAAACCAAAACACATAATATAAACCTCTTTGTTGCATTAACCTTCAATATAATCATCTTAGTCAGTTATACTGGAATATATTCCGATTCAATCTTCCAATACCAGCCATTGATTCATTCCAGCACCTGCATCCTCATTCGGGCGTTCAACGAATCCGAGTTTTGCATAGAAGGGTTCTT
>JAFTFD010000006.1 GCA_017449745.1 Lachnospiraceae bacterium | reverse complement strand
GAAGGAGAAGTAGTGGTCTGTGATCTCGGAGCGGCAGATTACGAAAATCAGAAGATAAATCCTGTATCCGACAAAAAGGAATAGACTGGGATCAGGATAAGGAGGAAACAAACATGTCAAAGGTGATCGACTCTTTTTTTGATACTGTAAAAGAAAAACCTGATGAGCCCGTTTTAAGCGACTGCGGTGCGGTCAGTCTCACCTACCTTGAGCTTGATATACTGTCAGCACGGGTTTACAGGTACCTGAAAGAAAAAGGTATAGGACGGGAGGATTTTGTGATGATCCTTCTGCCCAGAGGTGTCCTGCCCTTTGTGGTAATGCTCGGGGTGTGGAGAGCGGGTGCTGCCTTTGTGGCGGTCGAAGAAGGTTATCCGGCCGAACGCATAGCCTTCATAAAAAAAGACTGTGGCTGCAGACTGACGATAGATACCAATGAGTGGAAGGAGATCCTGAAAATGGAGCCCCTGTCGGGATGTGAGCAGGTCCTTGAGCATGATGCCGCCTTTGCGGTATATACTTCAGGTTCCACTGGTAATCCCAAAGGAGTTCTCCATGAATACGGAAACCTGGATATCATCGCCGCGTCCGTGACCTTTGATGTGGTATCGTTCGGACTTATCGCTCCGACCAATTTTGTCGCCTCGGTCATAGGTTATCTCGCAATACTGTTTCAGGGTTGCAGCATGTTCGTCCTTCCGTATTCCGTGATCAAGAATCCCCCGGCCCTGATAGACTGTTATGTTAAAAACAACATACATACGGCATTCTGTGTTCCGAGCGTTTACAGGCTTTTTTCAAAGATACCGACGTTAAAGGTCATTGTCCTGTCCTCCGAACCCACCAGGGGGATCTGGTCTGAAGATCCAAAAGTGAGTATATATAACTTCTATGTTTCAAGCGAGACAGGGTTCATCGCTTCCAGAGCAAAGCTTGAGAAGCCGAATGAGAATGCGCCCATAGGTCATCCGAACACAGACCTGAAGATGGTTCTTCGGGATGAAGAGGGCAATGTCGTCCCGGACGGTGAAACCGGTGAGATCTGTGTTGAGAACCCCTATGTCCGCGGATATATCAATCTTCCCGAACAGAATGCAAGAGCCTTTATAAACGGTGAATACCGCACCGCAGATCTGGGGAAGATCAATGAAGACGGTGAGTTTGTAGTGGTAGGCCGCGCCGATGATATGGTAAAGATAAACGGCAACCGTGTGGAGCCCGGTGAGGTGGAAGATGCGGCACGCCGGCGGCTGGGTCTTTCGGAAGTGATGGCCAGGGGATTTACCGATGGAGAGGATGCCTTTATCTGTCTTTATTATACGGACGATATTGAGCTTGATGCTGGGAAGGCAAGGGAAGCCCTGATAAAGGTCCTTCCCTATTACATGATACCGGCTCATTTCATGCATATCGACAGCCTTCCGCGTACCGCAAACGGTAAGGTTTCCCGCAGGATGCTCCCCAAGCCCGAGATCGGTTCAAAAGAGGATACATACGCCGAGCCGAAGACCCCGGAGGAAAAGGCGTTGTGCGATGCAATGGCCAAGATCCTTTCCGTTTCGCGTGTGGGTGCAAGGGATGATTTCTATACCCTTGGCGGCAGTTCGATCCTTGCCATGGAACTCATAGGCAGTTGCGATCTTCCGGAGCTGAATGTCACCCAGATCTTCCGCGGACGCACTCCTGAAAAGATCGCGGCCCTGTACCTTGAAGAGCGTATGCCTGACATCGGCCTTTCGAGAAATGAGAGCATCAAAAGGGCAATGACCAGGTCTTATCCCCTGACATACGAACAGCTTTATATGTTCGATTATCAGTTGTATACTCCAAAATCCACAATGCTCAACATAGCAGGCATGCTCAGGTTTAATGAGAAGCTCGATGCCGAAAGGCTGAAGGCCTCCATAAATGCGATGATACAAAGCCATCCTGCGCTCATGACATCTCTTTCATATAATGAGGACGGTGAAGTGGTCCAGCACTATACCCCGGAGCAATTCTCTCCTGTGGAGATCGAGGAAATATCAGAGGATGAGATCGAGGAACTGGCAGATACTCTCGTTCATCCCTTTGAGGGTCTCATGGGAAAAACTCTTGTAAGGAACCGTCTGTTTCAGACAGAAGAGGCTCTTTACTGGTTTTACGAGATCCATCATATGTTTTTTGACGGTGCTTCGGGCAAGATCATGATAAAGGAGGTATGTGATCTTTATCTGGACAAAGAGTATCCCGCGCCGAAGGAACCGGACGGATATTATTTCATGCTCTATGAGCGTGAGCATCAAAAGCTCAGCGAACAGTACGCAAAGAGCCGTGAGTATTTTGAAAACCGCTACGACGGTACCGATTGGAGCATACGGCTTGACTGCGAGATGGAAAGCCGGAAAAACGGCTATGGTGAACAGGAAATGCTGCTTGACCTGCCTGAGGATGAGTTTAAGGAACTGGAAGAAGTCTCAAACCTCGGGAAAAACGGGATATACATGATATCAGAGCTTCTCGCGATGGCTGCGATGAACGGAAAGAAGGATGTGATGACAGTCTGGGTCTACAAGGGAAGGGATTCCAGAAACCTGACTGATATCCTGGGACTGCTTTTCAGGGAGCTTCCCGTTGCGCTTTCTCTTTCCCCGGATATGACTCTGGGTGAGATCTATTCGGATGTTGCCGAGCAGATCAGCTCCGGCATCGCTCACTGCGATTATCCTTATATCGATAAAGGCTCTGCCGTAAAAACAAATGATCATTTCATCTTCATATATCAGGAAAACAACTGGAACTGTGCCAACGAGATGCCTCTTGACATGGAAGAAGTTGATATCGATTTTCCGGATATCGCTTCCGAGACCGCCATGGATGTGGAGATAATCGATACTGATGAAGGCACATTGCTGTTCCTGGAATACTCCGATGACAGGTATCGCGATGAGGATGTGAAGCAGTTCATGGATACCATGCTAAGTATTGACAGGGCGATGCTCAGCTTCAGAAAGCATCCGGAAGCAACACTGGGGGAACTGTTTAAGGAGGCGGGACTTCCTTTTCCGGGATGAAGCAATGCCTGTCATGCCGGGTGGTGCTGAGCGGAATCTGTGATTCTTACAGAGTATAGAAGAGTGAAAAAGAAATGTTGAATAAAAAAGAACTTGAAGAAGTATTGGACCTGTCAAAGGGACCGGAGCTGAAGTATGATGAGTCCCTTACCTGGCTGGACCTTTTTGAGGAACAGGTAAAAAAAGACCCGGGACACATGGCTGTAACAGATGAGTACGGAAGCCTTACCTATGAAGAGCTTGACCGCCTGTCTGATGAGCTGGCAGTATCTCTCATCGAAGATGAAAAAGTGAAGCCGGATGAATTTGTTGCGGTAAGACTTGACCGTGAAAAAGAGTTCTTTGTGGCCGTTACCGCCATTTTCAAGGCAGGTGCAGCATATCTTCCTATCGACCTGGGATCCCCGGCGGGGCGCATAGCCTACATGATCCATGACTCCGGGGCAAAGCTTACCCTCACAAAAAAAGATGTTCTTCGTCTATGTCTTGCGGGAAGGGGCAGATCACTTTCATCCTACCGGTGCAGGCCGGATGGCAGGGCATATATGATCTACACTTCCGGTTCTACCGGAGAACCGAAGGGAGTCGAGATACCACAGAGGGCCCTGACTAATTTCGTTCATGCCATCAGGCATCATTGGGGACTCGGAAAACACAGCCGCATCGCCCTCCATTCCAACTTTGCCTTCGATGCATCGGTCGAAGATATATTTCCTCCTCTGACCGCAGGTGGAACAGTTTTAATCGTTCCGGAAGGGATGAGAAAGGATATTTATGAGGTGCGTGATTTTATTAGGAAAAACGATATAAACGGGGGATGCTATTCAACCCTCTTCGGTCAGCTTCTCGGAATGGATGAGACTCCTCTTGATGTGGATTATTTTGTTTTGGGCGGCGAGGCCATGACCCAGGTTCCCAATGTCAGGGGAAAGATCTACAACACATACGGGCCTACTGAGTTCACGGTGGACTCGACCTATTATGAAATAGAGAAGGGGCACGGATACGGAAATATTCCGATCGGAAGACCGCTCTGCAACTGCTCGGCTTATATAGTAAATGAGAAGCTTGAGCTTGCGGCAAGGGGGGAGACAGGTGAGCTGTGTATGGCAGGACCCCAGCTTGCACTGGGGTATCATAACCGTCCGGAGCTTACAAAGGAAAAGTTTACGACTCTTGACCTGCAGAACGGAGAGGCGGTCCGGATCTATCGTACCGGGGATCTTGCACGCTGGAATTATGACGGACAGCTGGAGTATGCCGGCCGTATCGACACCCAGGTTAAGCTTCGTGGGTTCCGTGTCGAGCTGGGTGAGATAGAACGCTGTGCCTTGTTATTTGCCGGGATGAGCCAGGCTGCTGCAGAGGTGCGCAAGGATACGATTTGTCTTTATTATACTGTTTCAGCAGATGTGGACGAGGAGGAGTTGAAGACCTTCATGGCCGGAAAGCTTGCCGATTTCATGGTTCCGCAGATCTTCATAAGAATGGAGGAGATGCCTGAGACTGCAAACGGAAAGATCGACCGAAAAAAATTGCATGAACCTGTTTACAGGTCGGCGGGGGAATATGTTGCGCCTTCAACAAAAGAAGAGTGCATCGTGGCGGAGGCTATGGCTGAGGTTCTTGGCACAGGGGAACCTGTCAGTGTGAATTATGATTTCTTTGAACTTGGAGGAGATTCCATCAAGGCGATCCGTATGGTAAGCATCCTTCGAAACAAAGGCTTCAGGGTTTCCGTGGCCGATGTAATGAATGGACGCACGGCAGCGGACATAGCAGCACTGCTGCATGATTCTGAGGAAGCTACGGATAAGGAGGAGATCGACGATAAGGAAAGGGTCTGGAGTGAGGAAAGCATAAAGGCAGTCTATGACAGATTTGAAAAGCAGGGAGAAAAGGTGGAGCGGATATATCCTCTGACCCCCATGCAGGAAGGCATGCTCCTTGAACACGTTTCACATCCCGAAAGCTTTGGCTACCGTATAGCGGATATTTACGAATGTACCCGCCGTGTTGATGAAGAGGAGCTGCGCAGGGCCGTGGATGCTCTGGCAAAAAGGCACGAGACGCTCCGTTCCGCGATCCTGTACAGTGGTCAGATAGAACCCCGTCAGGCTGTGATCGACCGGGTATTGCCGGTCACATATATTGACAGGACGGATGCTTCAGACATTTTTGAGGAGCTCATGAAGCTTCGTACCGGTATACTTGAAAATGCCTTTGATCCGGAAAACAAGCCTCTGACACAGTTTGTTTATGTCAGGTACGGCAAGCCTTCTGACTATCTCATCTTTGTTTCTCATCACATAATAACGGACG
>JAFTFD010000101.1 GCA_017449745.1 Lachnospiraceae bacterium | reverse complement strand
CTTCAGCAAGACATCGGTCGCCGCACTGAGTTGTTCCTCACTCGTCACTACGATATATATCCGCCGATCCGTGCTGCCAGTTCCGAGGGCCATGCTGCCGGTTCCGGGTGCCGTGCTGCCGGTTCCAGGTGAGTTGCTGCCGGTTCCAGGTGCGTTGCTGCCGGTTCCGGGTGCCGTGCTGCCGCTGGATTCGCACGGATCTTTGCTATCTAATTTGACAGGTTTGACGTTCTTATCCGCAGGCACAGACACCTTAGCGTCTTCGCCAATTAGTACGTTGTCATAGTCATCTGGATTACGCCGGCCGGCCTGGCAGATCTTTTCTCTGAGTTCATCCAGGGCTCGTCTGCGAAGATCATTGACCGCACTGACGGGAAGAAAAGCTTCCCCGTCTGTCGTGACATCGATCTCCCTGATCTCAAAGAACGAATCGCCTGTACGGCTGAGCCTTGTGCGCAGTTCTTCCTCGCTGAGCGGCCGTTTCTGTGCCTTTAAAACAGTCTCTCCGGTGACGCTGACCCCCGCGTCTGTCCCGGCGCTCATCCCGGAATTCCCGAAATTCTCGAAATACCTGGAATTTCCAAAATACCCGGAATTTCCGAAACACCTGGAATTTCCGGAATTCTCATCGGAAACTGTCCAGACAGAAAGCTGGGCCTCCTGACCTGGAATAAACACTGCTGCTGCATCGATTTTCAGTACCGGCTTCTGCTCAATGTACTGTTTTCTGATCTCTTCGAGCAGGGCATCCTCCGCACCGAGATATCCCGGTTTGTGAAGCGTGACCATATTTTTGCCGTTATACTGATGATAATATCCTGTAGATAGATCCGAGCGGATGTAGAGGTGCCTCAGCATCTTTTCATCCTCCGGATCGACGGACCACTTTTCGGGTCTCCCCTCGCGGTCCCATTCATAAAAGCGATCGATATATCTGCGGTAAATAGCCGTTGTGCCAGCCGCATATTCCGCACGCTTCATTCTGCCCTCGATCTTAAAGGAATCGATACCGGCATCGATCAGCTCCGGCAGGATCTGAAGGACGCACATATCCTTCATAGAGATCGGGTACGGCTCGAGCGGCATTGCCTCCCCAGAATCACTGAAAACTTTATATGGCAGCCTGCAGGTCCCTGCACATCTGCCCCTGTTTCCGCTGCGTCCGCCGAGAAAGCTCGACATCAGACACCTTCCGGAAAAGGAATAGCACATCGCGCCGTGAATGAAAGCTTCGATTTCCATCGGCGCGTGAACTGTTCCGTCAGGATCCTTCGCGTTCAGAGCACAGATCTCTTCAAGGGAGAGTTCCCTCGCCGGAACGACTCTGGAAAAGCCAAGTTTCCTTAAAAAACGAACTGCCTCCGCTCCCGTCACGGACATCTGCGTACTCGCGTGGAGCGGAAGTCCAGGGCATTTTTCCCTGAGCGCGGCAGCAACTCCGAGATCCTGAATAATAGCGCCGTCCAGACCGTTAAGATAGAGAGTATGGACAAATTCCGTGAGCTCTCCTAATTCTTCCTGCCTGGTCAGAACATTTGCGGTCAGATAGACCTTCCTGCCGAACAGGTGCGCCTCATCCAGCACTCTCAGCAGGGAATCCGTGTCAAAATTATCCGCATAAGCTCTCGCGCCGAATTTCTCGCCGCCGAGATAGACGGCGTCCGCGCCGGCATGGACCGCGCCGATGAACGAATCATAATCACCGGCCGGCGCCAGTAGTTCCACTTTTTTTCTCAAGCTTTACCTCTTCCGCAGCCGTATTCTGAATACGGTCGGCTCACGGTATTCTTCTCTTCATTGATGCCAAAACGAATCCGTGCGCAGATACTCACCCTTTATGCTCGCCGCGGGTCTTCAGCTCTGTCTCAAGGCGGATGATCTTCTTGGCGTTCTCATCGTTTTCATCGCGAAGAGCTTTCAGCGTCCGCTCATTATTGTCGAGCTTCATCTGGGTGGAGATCAGCTCATGTTTGATGTCATAGAGGTCTTTTTCCTTGGCTGCCATTTCCCTGCGGAGCTCATCGGCGCTCTTCTGGGCGCGGAAATAATCGTCCGCAATATTGATCTGCATTAGGACGCTCTTGTAGTCAGAATTCAGTTTTGTGTATCCCTGGAGATTTGAAAACTCGGACATTTTTGCATTGAGATAAGAGGCGATCCTCTGCAGATACTCCTCGCTCTCATATCCGCTGAGAGTGTATACCTTTCCATCGATAATCACTTCCGCGCTTGTCTTTGTGGCAGCCATGTTTCCTCCCCTATCTTCTTTCACAACAATATTTATTGACCGTTTCCTGTCAAAGCTATTATCAAAAGTGTATCCGAAAACTCTTTTCCAGCACTATAGATAATCCTACATCATTTAACCCGGCACTATAGATAATCCGGCATCATTTGACCCGGCACTATAGATAATCCGGCATCATTTGACCTGGCACTATTCTTCCGGAGCCTGAAGTCCTAAATGCTCATAGGCAGCTCTTGTGACGACGCGTCCCCTCGGTGTCCGGTTGATAAAACCATTCTGGAGCAGGTACGGCTCCACGACATCTTCGATCGTTCCTGCGTCCTCTCCGATGGCTGCTGCCAGGGTATCCAGCCCTGCCGGCCCGCCGCCAAAATTCTCGATCAGCGTCATCAGGATCCTGCGGTCATTTCTGTCCAGTCCGCGCTTATCGACATCCATCATGTCGAGCGCTGTGACAGCTACTTCTTCCGTGATCCTGCCGTCATAGCGGACATCGGCGTAATCCCGGACGCGCTTGAGGATCCTGTTGGCAAGCCTCGGCGTTCCGCGGCTTCTCCTGGCCATCTCGATGGCTCCTTTGTCATCCACCTCCACATGCAGCACTTCCGCGGAGTTCATAATGATCTGGCGCAGCTCTTCCACCGTGTAGAATTCCAGCCTCTGGATCATTCCGAATCTGTCCCTGAGCGGAGCTGAGAGAAGTCCTGCTCTCGTAGTTGCTCCCACCATGGTGAATTTCGGCAGGTCCAGGCGGATCGATTTGGCAGAGGCGCCTTTTCCGATCATGATATCGATCGCAAAATCCTCCATCGCGGAATACAGCACTTCCTCGACGATCTTATTCAGCCTGTGGATCTCATCGACAAAGAGGATATCCCCTTCTTTAAGACCGTTCAGGATGGCAGCCATCTCACCCGGTTTTTCAATGGCGGGCCCGCTTGTGATCTTGATGTGGACGCCCATCTCATTTGCCAGGATCTGGCTGAGCGTTGTCTTACCAAGTCCGGGAGGCCCGTAAAAGAGGATATGGTCCAACGGCTCCCCTCTTTTTTTGGCCGCCTCGATCGCTATGCCGATACTCTCTTTGATTCTTTCCTGTCCGATATAACCGGCGAGTCTTTGCGGCCGGAGGGTCCCCTCTACTGCCGCATCTTCCTCCGTATAACCGGTCGTGATCATTCTCTTTTCCATACAGTAATATTTTAATTCTTTTTGCTCTGCAAGGAAACTGCCTGCAGGCTAAATACTCTCCACAAGAGCGTCTTTTCCAACATTGCACTTTTCTGTCAGCCAAGTACTCCGGCAAAAGGCTTTTACGCAGCAGTTAAGTGCCAGTTAAATGCCTTAAATGCCGGCTGACAAAGGCTCCTGTTCCGGTTATAAGAGGAATGTCAGCGCACTCTTCAGCAGGCTCTCCGTATCCAGTTCCGCTCCTTCTGCGGCCAGTGCGCCCTGCGCCTGCTTGACAGCTTTGACCGCATCGAGCCTGGGATAGCCCAGCGCCGCAAGTGCCTCCGCCGCATCCGCCGCTGCGCCGTCCTGCATAGTGCCCGCCTCAGAGCCTGCACCCGTACCGCCAGCGCCGCCGGCAGCAAATGCCCCGCCAAGATCTGAAGCAGAGCTGATCTGGAGCTTACCTCTCAGATCAATTACCAGGCGTTCCGCTGTCCTCTTTCCGATTCCCGGCGCCTTTGCGATCGTCTTCGTGTCGCCGGAGAGGATCGCGAATCTGAGGTCATCCGCGCTCAGGGATGAAAGGAGGGATAAAGCCCCCTTAGGTCCGATCCCGCTCACCGTGATCAGCTCACGGAACAGCTGCAGCTCATTTCTGGATAAAAACCCATACAGCAGCATGCTGTCCTCGCGAACATACATATATGTGTAGAGCTTGACCTGGGACTTCAGCCCAGAGGAAGAAAGCCTTCCCAGCGTTTCTGCCGGCACCAGCACATCAAAGCCGACGCCTCCGACATCAATGACAGCTGAACTCTCCGTCAGCTCTTCCAGAATTCCGGAAACAAATGAAATCATGAAGTCTTACTCCATCCTGATGATTTTACTTAATATTTTCCTGCTGATCTATGCTGTTTATCTACCCTGTTGTTCTATACAGAATGATCTGCTCTTTACTGAATGATCAGTCCTTTAGGGCTAAACAGAATAATCTGTCTAGTTGATCTGGCCTCCGGGAAACACCGGATGGATGCCTTTACATAAGCTGCGTCTTTCGATATATTAACAGATATTACTGTGATTAAACATCTTTTGAAAAAGTCGCTTGTTCGACACGCAGGATTAACCTATATATTTTATCATAGTTGCATTTGTTTCTCAATGTATGTGTCTGTTCACCCGGATCTGAGCAAGGGTTGCATGTTTCTGGATACCTTGACCTGGGGAAGGCTTGCATATTTCTGGTTTCTGAGGCTTGAATAGTTTTCCATGTGTTTGTTTCCATGAATCTTTAGCGGGGCTGACTAAAGGATTTATAAGGCCATATACTCTTAGTGGCTAAGGAATCAAGGATTCTGCCGAAAATGCAGGCCCGATAAAAATCTGAAAATTATGAGACGGGCTAAGGAAATGCAACCTTTTCATAAATGATAAGTCCGCTTTTCAGCCACCTTATTACTGGGTGGCTAAGGAATCGAACATTGTCTCAAAAATATAAGTCCGCTCTTCAAAGGGGATTTTTCTTGCCGGGCTAAGGAATTAAGTATTTTTTCTAATGGATTAGCCACTTTGAAAACTAAGGCAAGTTTCACCTGGCGAAGGATGCACGAAATTTTTCAAAAATATTAGCCCGCCCACTGAAATCGAACATTTTACAGCGGCTAAGGAATGAGAAGTTTTTGCAAATTCATTAGCCCGCTAAGGAAATTGAGCAAGCTGTGGCTGGCGAAGGAATGAGATGTTTTGACAAATGTATTAGCCCGCCCACCGAAATCGAACATTTTACAGCGGCTAAGGAATAAAGGATTTCCGAATATGTATTAGCCGCTTATCGAAATCGCCATTATAAATATGTATTAGCCGTTCATCGAAATCGCCATATAAAATATAAAAGGGAAAAAGGAAAGAAAATATGAGACTGATTTTCATTAGACACGCAGAGCCTGATTATCCGAACAACTCCCTGACCGAGAAAGGTTTTCGTGAGGCGGAGCTCCTCTCTGAAAGAATTAAGAACTGGAAGGTGGATCGTTTCTATGCTTCCCCTCTCGCACGGGCCGTTCTGACTGCAGTCCCCTCCCTTGATAAGCTGGGGCTTAGCGAGCAGGATCTGATCAAAGTCGACTGGATGAAAGAGTTCAGCTACATGATCATGGATCCGACTACAGGCAAGACGCATGTCCCGTGGGATTTCATGCCCTCCTGGTGGACGCTGCAGGAGCACTTCTATGATCCGTTCGACTGGTATGTGCACCCTATCTTCCGCAGTGCTGACGGATACACGGAAGCCGTTCGCGCAATGAGAAAAGGCATCAACGAAATTCTGGAAGAATATGGTTATTACAGAAGCGGCGCCTTCTATCACCGCGACGATGAGAAAACTGCCGGGGACGACGAGAAAACAATTGTCTTCTTCGGACATCTGGGCGCCAATCTGGAAGCCATCGGATATCTGCTTGGCATCTCACCTGTCGTTCTCCAGCAGGGAATCTATCTTGCTCCGAGTTCCGTGACGATCATCAACATGGACAAGCGTCTTCCCGGAGATGCGATGCCCCGTGCGCAGTGCATCGGCGATACTTCCCATCTGCAGGTCGCGGGGGAGCCACTGTCCGCTTCCGGCGCCTTCTCTCCTGTTATGAACAATTAGGCATTTGCAGATTTCCCGCAGCCAAATTTCCCGCAGAAGCTCGCAAAAGACCGCAAAAAAGCCCGTAAAAAGCCTGCAAAAGCCGCAAAAAGTCCGCAAAAAGGCTACAAAAAGGCCGCGATCACATGCAGAAATGCAGTGACCGCGGCCTTTTCAATGCGCTTTAATTGCTGATCCTAATGCTTAGTTGTTGATCAGCTTATCATTCTCGTTGTTCCAGCTGTAGAGCTTGCGGATCTCTTTGCCGATCTGCTCTGAAGGATGCTCAGCAGCCTTCCTGCGAAGTGCCTGGAAGTGGACCTGTCCGCTTGCGCTGGACATATCAAGCAGGAAGTCTTTTGCGAAGGTACCATCCTGGATATCTGCCAGGATCTTCTTCATGGTCTGCTTGGTCTCTGCTGTGATCAGCTTCGGGCCAGTGACATAGTCGCCGTACTCAGCAGTGTTGGAGATGGAATATCTCATTCCTGCGAATCCGGACTGATAGATCAGGTCAACGATGAGCTTCATCTCGTGGATGCACTCAAAGTATGCATTACGGGGATCATATCCAGCCTCGACCAGTGTCTCGAAGCCAGCCTGCATCAGAGCGCAGACGCCGCCGCAAAGAACTGCCTGCTCGCCGAACAGGTCTGTCTCTGTCTCTGTGCGGAATGTTGTCTCAAGAAGGCCTGCTCTTGCGCCGCCGATTGCAGCGCCATAAGCCAGTGCCAGATCAAGAGCATGTCCTGTTGCATCCTGCTCAAAAGCGACAAGGCAGGGAGTTCCCTTGCCTGCCTGATACTCGGAACGGACAGTGTGGCCGGGAGCCTTGGGAGCGATCATCGCTACGTCGACATCAGCCGGAGCCTTGATCAGACCGAAATGGACGTTAAAGCCGTGTGCAAACATCAGCATATTGCCGGCCTTTAAGTTGGGCTCGATATCTTTGTGATACATAGCGGCCTGCTTCTCATCATTGATCAGGATCATGATGATATCTGCCATTTTAGCTGCCTCAGCTGTATTGTAAACTGTCAGGCCCTGTGCCTCAGCCTTTGCCTTGGACTTGGAGCCCTCATACAGACCGATCACGACGTTGCAGCCTGATTCCTTCAGGTTCAGTGCGTGTGCGTGTCCCTGGCTGCCGTAGCCGATAATGGCAATCGTCTTGCCCTCCAGCAGGGAGAGATCACAATCCTGTTCATAGAAAATTCTTGCGTCTGACATTTTCTTTTCCTCCGTTCCTCTTCGTTTACTTATTTTACCAGCAGCTGCCCCAGGGAAGCGGTGCCGGCCGGTCTGCCCCGAGCACCTTGTACAGGTCAGGAAAACAGATCCGCCATGCGCAGCCAGTCTCTTAGAAGGAACTGCTAATATACTAATTTAGTCCGGCTATAGTCCGAATATGTTTAGTCCGGCCTTAGTCCGAATATACTTAATCCGGCTTTAGTCCAGATACACGATATGATCCGTACCTCTTGCCAGGGCTGCAATTCCGGTCCTTGCCAGCTCCAGGATCTCATAGCCTGTCAGAAGTCCCAGGAAGGCATCTACCTTTGTAGCGTTACCAGTGATCTCGATCATCAGAGCCTCCGGCGAAACATCAATGATGTTGCCGCGGAAAATATTGGTGATTGCGATCAGCCCCTGACGCTTCTGCTCGTCATTGACGCGCACCTTGATCATGGCGAGCTCTCTGTAGACCGATTCCTCCGGTCTCAGCTCACGGATATCACGGACGTCAACAAGCTTGCGGACCTGTTTCTCGATCTGGTCCAGAATGTCATCATCACCGGAAGCGACGATCGTGATGCGGGTAAACCTCGGATCCGCCGTTGTTCCTGCCGTGATGGACTCAATATTGTAGCCGCGCCTTGAAAACAGTCCGGATATACGGCTCAGCACGCCGGCTGTATTGTCAACAAGAAGCTGGAATACTTTCTTCTGCATAAATTCATCCTCGAATCTAAAGATCTTATTTTCCGCTTTCCCGTGTTGCAGTGTCAAAGTACAATAACTGCACCCCGGCGCAGGCAGTTACACAATTATATGCTCATTCATATCAAAACGCAATAACCGCAGGACATCCCTCTGCATTTTACAGGATCCTGCGGCTATTGAAGCTTTTTAATTATTCAAAAAAAATATGATAATAATATTTCGGGATTCTTTGCATTTACGCACTGCAGCTATCCCGCCAATCAGGATTTGCTGCACTTTAGCACTGCAGGCATCCCGTCAATCAGGATTCGCTGCACTTGAGTACTGCAAGCGTCCCCGTTCTCGTGATCTCCACGATATTCACCTGCTTGAAGGTATCCAGGAACATCTGCACTCTCTCCGGCGTATCGCACATCTGGATCGTCATATAGGTGCTGGACATATCCACGATCTGAGCCCCCATGATCTGGGAATTCTCCAGAATATCCTTGCGGTTCGTGCGCGTATAGCGCACCTTCAGAAGGACCATCTCGCGGCAGATGCTCTCATTCTCGCTGAAGGTCTTGACCTTGATGACATCGATCTTTTTGTTCAGCTGCTTTTCGATCTGTTCAAGCGTCCGCTGGTCGCCGGAGCTGACAATGATCATACTGGAGACAGACGTATTCGTTGTCGTTCCGACTGCCAGGGAGTCGATGTTAAAACATCTTCTCCAGAACAGTCCGGCCACTTTGCACAGAACACCCGCGCGGTTTTCAACGAGGACAGAATAAATTCTCTTCATACTCAGGTCTACCTCTTCCTAGTAAAGGACGGAAACGTCCTGCTTTGTTTCTGCATTCTTCCTGATAAAGGACAGAAACGTCCTGCTTTGCTTCTGCATTCTTCCTGATAAAGGATGAAAACAAGAGACGGAATCGCCCTATCTTGCTGCTGTTATATGATATATGCCCGGCGCCGGATCAGGTCAGTTCATTCTGGCTTACTACGACTTCAAGAAGGCAGGAATCCGGATCTGCGAGGAACTTTGACACGGTTTCCGTGATATCCGGATTGCGCTCCAGCTTGAGATAATGCATATCGTATGCCTCGGTCAGTTTATCGAGGCGCGGATAGATCCCCAGGTCGATCACAGAGAAATTGTCGTGGTAGGTGAAATGCTGATACTGGCGCACCAGTCCCAGAACGTTATTGCGGATCACGACGATCTTGGCGCGGATGCCATAATAATTCATCGTTGCCAGTTCCATCATGGTCATCTGGAACCCGCCGTCTCCGCAGACAGCGACCACCTGTCTTCCGGGCTCAGCAAGCTGTGCCCCCATGGCAGCCGGAACAGCATATCCCATGGTTCCCATACCGCCGCTGGTAAAGAACCGGCCTCCCCTGATCACACAGTTTGCGCAGGACCAGAGCTGGTTCTGGCCGACGTCCGCAACATAGACCGCATTCTCCTCCATCTGTGTAGAGAGTTCTGTAATAAATGCCGCAGGATCGACCAGGCCCTTTCCTTCCTGATCGTCGTCCATCATGGCAAGCTTGATCTGGGCCGCCTTTTTGGTGAGGCCTTCGTCCCTGTATTTATTCAGGATAAACAGCCACTCAGAAGTATCGATCTCGATCTCTTCCTGCAGGAAGCTCTGGAAAATATTCCTGACATCGCCGACCAGCGGGATCGTAGGACCGGCGTTTTTCCCGATCTCAGCGGGGTCTACATCGATGTGGACCAGGACCTTGCCGTTCATGACAAGATCGGGCTGGGAGATCGAGCGGTCTGCGACCCTGGCTCCGACCATGATGATCATGTCCGCGCCGTTCATCGCCTTATTTCCGTATGCTGTCCCGTTATTACCGACCATGCCGTAAAACAGCGGATGGTCTGTCGGCATAACGCCGATCCCCATCATCGTGCAGACGACCGGGATCTGATATCTCGAAGCGAACGCCCGCACCTCCTGCACGGCATCTGCCAGGTGCACGCCTCCGCCGGCGCAGATGATCGGCCTTTTTGCCTTGACGAGCTCCTTCATGACCTTGCCCATCTGGACGGCATGTCCTGAGACGGTCGGCCTGTACGTGCGCATCTTTATTTCTTCCGGATAAGAAAAGCGGCTGATCGTGTCATTCTGGATGTCGATCGGCAGATCAATGAGGACAGGGCCTTTTCTGCCGGTCCCCGCAATGTGGAACGCTTCCTTCATGATCCTGGGAATATCCCTGACATCCCGCACGATATAGCTGTATTTTACGAAGGATTCGACCGCGCCGGATATATCGGCCTCCTGGAACACGTCCGATCCCATGAGCCTTGAATCGACCTGGCCGGTAATGCAGACCATAGGGATGCTGTCCGCAAAGGCCGTGGCAATTCCCGTGATCAGGTTCTCAGCGCCGGGACCGCTTGTCACGGCCACAACGCCTGTGCGTCCTGTCAGTCTCGCGTATCCGCTCGCAGCATGAGCCGCGTTCTGCTCCTGGCGTACCAGGATCGTCTTGATATCTGTTTCCAGAATACTGTTATAAAAAGGAGTGATCGCTACCCCCGGATATCCGAAGACATACTCCACTTTTTCTTCGACAAGACATTTGACAATGGCATCCGCTCCTGTCATGAATCCCTCCTTAGTTAATGCTGTACAATTCCATTACAGACATTTTGGTTTCTAAATAGTATCACGGATCGCGATCTCT
>JAFTFD010000100.1 GCA_017449745.1 Lachnospiraceae bacterium | reverse complement strand
GATATATTGGATACAGTCATAAATTGTGGGGCGGATGCCATTGTTCAGGAGATCTTTTTGCTCTTTTACCCGCTTTGCCATATCCCAGGCAGCCTGCATAGACAGGGATTCTATATCGGCGGGTGAAGTCATTTCCACCCCCTTTTGAACATACATTTCAAAAAGAGAAAGTGCTGTCTGCTGATCCAGACCGCCTTCGATCGCTGCCGTCATCGCATAGGTCAGAGATACAATAAATATTACCAACTGCTGCTTACCGGGATTTGAGCTGAAGTTGCCGAACCGCAGGGGAACAGCGTTTTTTGAATAGTGTGTCAGGCCTTCCAGATCCCCGTTCCACTGTACTTTGCAGGAGCACGACTGGAGGGCAGATTAGGAAAATGGCCGCTTCACTCACCTGTTCCGGACGATCCGGAATTCCCGCATTCGATCAAGGCAGAAGATTGCTTTACCAGAAATATCCATGTAAATAACAACAAGGCAGAAAGATACTGGGTCTATACAATGTCGGTCGGAGGAGAAGCTGCCGGCAGGGGAAGATGTGAAAACGGCAGGACGGAAAACATTATCGTGGAAAACCCGGGACTTGATTATGGCAGACAGCTTGAAAGAAAGGAATTCTACAGGGCAAATGAGATCTTGATTGAGAATGGAAGCGGCATCAATAATCATGCGGAACTTGTTTTTATCAAATGAGTAAATGAGTCATACGAAAAGCGCAAAGGGGAATAAAAAAATGGGAAACGCGAAAAAAGAAAAAACGGGTATTCCGAGTTATACACTGGGCGTAGTCAGCAATGTCATGAGTTACATTGTTGTTTCAAATCTTACATATTGTCTTACACAGAGTGCAGCAATGGCCGCAGGAACTGTTGGAGCCATCTTTCTTTTCAGCCGTTTGCTCGATGGTATTTCGGATATCATTGGCGGATTTATTATATATCCTCTATTTTCGCGGTATTGGGAATTGCTTTGAGCATGTTTTGTTTCTTTACTCTGAAAGAACGAGATGATGCGGAGGATGATTCGAATGCGGGAACGGAAGTTATAACATCCGATAAACTCTCCTTTGCAGAATCAGCGAAGTTACTCTTCAAAAATCCATATGTGTTTATTTCAACGTTCGCGTTTATGATGCTTTCTGTCCTGAATAATCTGAGCGCAGTAGCCAATTATTACTTCCGCTTTGTAGTCGGTGATATTTCCCTGGCGTCGATCGCATCTCTGGTTTCAGTATTGGGAATTGCCCTTATAGCGGTCATGCCGGTAATACAAAGGAAAATCGGGTGCCGCGGAACATTTGTATTCGGGATGCTCATTCTTGCCTTAGGACATATGGCCAAACTGCTGATGCCGGTGAACGTTTTATGGTTGGCAGCCTGCAGTGCTCTGACGACAGGAGGACAAGTACTGACAGGAAGTACAAGGACGATCGTCAATATTGACTGCATGAATTATGGTCAGCGGCAGACCGGTGTTCAGCTGGAAGGTTTATATTCCTGTGTCAATGGTTTTGGCGATAAGGTTGGCCTGGGACTCGGTTCTTTCTTATTAGGATTCATTATGGATATTGCCGGGTTTGACGGACAGCTTGCTGTGCAAAGCGCGTCAGCCATCACATCCATCAAGCTCCTTTATACGGCATTTCCTGCAGTCGTTGCAATCATTGGCGTGGCCATTATGCTTTTCTATAATGAAAAGATCGTCAAGGGCGAGAACTGATGGGGCAACCTTATAAGCTCAAAACTGAGTGGAACATGTCTATTTGCTGTATATCACCCAATCCAGACCTGCCGGCGCAGTGTCATGGCAATTCGTCTAATATGATCAGAATCACGATTCTTCACGAGATCATCCTCCCTTGTGATCGATTGCTGACTATTCAGCGATCCGGTTAACAACACATGGAATCATTAGTGTTTTCCAACATATTCGGCACTGCCGAGACCGAGAATGATACGGCCAAGCCTGTCGGACAAAACCAGGAGAAAACCAGTCAGCGTACCTTTACCGAATGCTCTGGCAAGCTTCATACTCTGTTTCCAATGGATAATGATCATCCATAGTAATGCTACTGCAGCGATACCCATCAGTTCAGGAGAGTCCTGTCCTGCTGCGGCACAGCCTGTGGCAACCGCTGCAAGCAGCGCAGCAAGAAATGCTTTACTGCCCTTCCAGCATATATCAAATTCGTCATAGACGTTCAGAATCGGAATTATGCTATGCCAGCCGGGCTTTCCTGCCTTTCTGAAGAGCAGCCAGCGCCCAACGATTGCCAGCACCGACCATACTATACCTGCAACCGTTAAACTATCTTCCATATTTGATCTCCTTTTTACAAGTCAATACTTATTTGACTCTTTAATGTTACTTTTCAATCATAGCATACTGCGGTTTGACCGTGATGACATTATTGCTGTACGATGTTATCTGGACACTGCCCAGACATTCTTGTCTAACCGAAAAACCGGCATTTCTCGCTTTGTGTCGTGTTGATCAATACACACTCATGCTATTCTGACGCTGAAAGGAGTTCAACTATTATGGACCAGACTAAGACAGGCACCTTCCTGAAAACGCTGCGGAAGGAAAAGAACCTCACCCAGGAGCAGCTTGCAGAACAGCTGGGTGTTTCCGGCAGAACCGTCTCCCGCTGGGAGACCGGAAGCAACATGCCAGACATCAGCCTGCTCGTGGAAATAGCGGAGTTCTACAATATTAGTGTTACAGAGTTGATCGATGGTGAAAGGAGAAGCGGGAATATGAACGAAGAAGCAAGAGAAGTGGCAGATAAAATGGCGGATTATGCCGGAACAGAGAAAACCACGATAATCAGGAACATAAGAAATCACAGCCTGTTAGGCCTGTGCGGTATTATTGTTCTGTTCATTCTGGAAATGACAGTTTCCGAAGGATACAGCAGGATCACCGACTATATTCTTACATACAGCCAGGTTCTTATTTATGTCTCAGTGATCATGATATTCCTGATGTCTACGGGTCTTCTCTATAAGTTCCAAAAAAAGCAGCGCGAAATCAATATTCCAAGGCCGCTGTTACTGGTGATCAGCTGTATCGTCGGAGTTGCCTTTGCCGTAATACTCAAATATCTGTTCAAATGGATCGCAGGCTAAAACAGCTGCAATTAGCAGCTTCTGGCAGATCATTCGTTTCGGCAAAGAATCTTATATCCTTCCTGTCCATCCGGTATGATCCGTGATGTAAAGTACAGCTGCGCTGTTTTCTCGAGATACCAGGTGTCCAGAACGCCTGCTGTCTCATAAGCAGAATGCATAGCCAGCTGCGGCAGACCAATATCTACCGTATGAACAGGAACTGAGCAGTCAAGGATATTGCCTAGCGTAGACCCTCCCTTTTTGTCTGAACGGTTGGCAAATGACTGAAGGGGAACGCCTGCCCTTTCCGCCAGCACACGGAAGATTCCGCTCGAAATAGCGTCCGTCGTATATTTCTGGGCCGCATTGTACTTGACAACAATGCCTTTGTTCATGACCGGCCGGTTGGTTGGATCCGCTTTATCGCTATGTGCCGGGTGTACGCTGTGCGCATTATCTGCAGAAATGACAAAGCTCTGCTGCAGGCGCCGAAGATAGGATGCATGATCTCCGCCCAGGCTCTCATTTATAAAACTTAAGGTATCTGCAAGGAACGTCGATCCAGCTCCCTGTTTAGTCCTGCTCCCGACTTCCTCGTTGTCAAACAGCGCAAGCACCGGTATGGCCTGCGGTGCTTGTGCCTTAAGAAATCCTTCCAGCCCCGCATAGCTGCACTGCAGATCATCCAACCTGGGAGACGCTATGAATTCCTGATCCGCGCCCAGAATCGTTCCCTTCATTCTGTTGTAAACAAACAGGTCTGCATCCAGAATGTCTTCTGCCGCAACGCCGGCTTCATTTGCAATAAGACTACGGAGCATTCCCTGCTGCTCCATACTGTCATTACAAACATCCGCCGATTGTGCAAAAAGCGGAAGCATATCCTTCTGGGGATTCAGCTCTTCGATCGGCATATCTTTTGTCATGTGGATGGCAAGGCTTGGGATGATCAACAGGTCTCTGGTGGGATTAACCAGTTTTACCGTCATGCCGCTATCTGTCCTGACAGCGATCCTGCCAGCAATGCCAAGCGGTCTGTCCATCCAGGAAGATAAAATCATTCCCCCGTATTTTTCCGTGTTCAGCCGGATATATCCGCTAT
The DNA here is from genome assembly GCA_017449745.1 of Lachnospiraceae bacterium. Taxonomy (GTDB): domain Bacteria; phylum Bacillota; class Clostridia; order Lachnospirales; family Lachnospiraceae; genus CAG-791. Next base: position 27,749 of record JAFTFD010000100.1, on the reverse strand, counting down.
TCTTCTCTTCAGCCATGTACTTGATCTTGAACATAGGGCTGTCCAGATGGCTTGCAAAGATCTGGAATCCTGTTTCGTCAGAGTTGTCCGGCAGCATAAATGCGATCAAAGAAGAGCCACCCCGTGTGACAAAACAGCGCTTACCTGCTGCCGGTTCAAGCGGTTCCCCTTCTCTTATTTCTGTAAACCCTTCCGCAAGAAGTCTCTCCCTGATTTCTTTGACAGCAAAATAGCTGTTTGGGCATTTTTCTATGAACGCAAGCAGTCCCTTACTGATTTCCAGTGCTTCTCTTTTCATTATCATAGTGTTTTTACTCATTTCTGATTCTTTATTCATAGCAGTGTCCTCTAAACGATAAATTCTATTTCAAGTGCTGCACAAAATCAACATCTGGAACACAAAAGCGCTGAAACCAGCTTCAGCAGCTATTACGGTATGTTTTTGTCAAAACGAAAAAAATTTTAAAGGGGAGAAGGGTTTTTATGGAATTTACACCTGGAATGTGGCTATATTGATTTGAATATTAAGAATGCTGTCAGGGGATCAGGAAGATCGAAAGGATGGAAACAGATGAATAAAAAAGCGGTCATGGCTGTCATACTGTTTGCAGCGATGTTTATGGCTTTCGTGTTTAAGGTGTCAGGGAGAAAGAACGCAATAACAAATGAACTTGATGAGATTGAATTTGCACTGACATAAATTCAGGCTTGAAGGAGACAAAAGCTATGGACAACACGCCTATAACAGAGCAAATGGTATCATGTGGCTTGTCTTTTCATTGGTTTTGTGGGGCAGCACATTCCTTGGCGCTATGAATATGAAAGCGGGTGGAAATCTCTTAATTGCAGGCTGTGTCATAGCCATACCAATTCTTCCAATTGTTTATGGAAAGATTTATCGGAAATTCAAGAAATGACTCTTCCCCAACGATGTCAATCAAATGGTGTTTGTTATTTCTCACACCTTTTGGCAAATCTGGCATTATGACAGTCAAAATAACCAACAAATCCAAAGCAAGATTCAAAACATCAAAATCGAATTCAAGCACTACTGGCAAGCAATGATAAGAGGCGCCGCTACTGCTTGCTCTTATCGATTCTAATTCAGCTGTCGTAACTACACCATTCTTTATTACTATTCCAAGAAACATACCTGTATTCTTCCGACTATTCACTATGTTACATCCTTTGTCATATATCTCAGAGAACTCCAGTAAACAGTGCTGCTGCATGATACACTATGCATGAAAGAAGCAGGGCTGCTCCGATATAGAATACGGCAGTTCTTGCGGTCCACTTCAAAGAATGATATTCTGTTCAAAAATCGCATATCGCCCTTCAGATCCATTACCTTTCCATGGACGTTTGTACTCATTTCACTAAGCTTCATTTGCTTTCTCCTCTCTTCTGTTTTCAGAACGATATGTGCAGCTTCCGCTGCATCCCGGGCAGCCGCATCCGCAGCCTCCCCTCCTTCGCTCTTTGATTTTGCTCTTCAAAAGTGATGCCATGATCAATACCAGAACCGCTTCAAAAACGCTGGAAATATAGGCATGGCAGATAATATGCACCGTTCTCATATCTGTTTTCTGCCTGTTACGGTGTAGATGAATCCCTGAACCTGACGTGACTGGATCACAGTGAATCCGGCCTTTTCCATCATCCGGGCTATTCCCTTTCGATTCGTAGTATGGCAGTCTCCGCTCCGTGCGAGTCTGAAAAGGATGTGATTGTCTATCCAACCTCCGAGCCCTCCTACTCCCGTATCAGACAGAATATACAGCCCGCCCGGCTTCAGCACACGAAAAGCTTCCTGCATCGCCTTCTCCGGATAAGGATAATGATGGAAACTCTGGGAGCATGTCACAATATCAAAACTATCGTCCGGAAAAGGGATATTGTCTGCAGTTCCATTGATAAATCCGGCTCCCGGTATCTGCTTTTTCTCCGCCATCCGGATCATCTCCGTCGAAAGATCCAGCCCCACATATTCTGCCGGATGCTGCTTCACAAGCATATCTATCAAAAATCCGGTCCCGCATCCCACATCCAGTAAAGAATCATAGGATTCGTTCCTGATTAGCGCAGCAATATCCCTGCAGCTGATCTTTCCTTCTCTTGAGTAATAGACAGTATCCCTTTCATCATATTCTGCTGCCTGTTGATCAAAATGCTTTTTGGACAACGCCTCATAATCTTTCATAGTCATACCCCTTTCGGAAACCACGGCCAGCACCGGTTCACTCTTCTGCAATACTCCTCATATTCTTTTCCATACAATTCTCTTAACCACTTTTCTTCTGTATTTTTCAGAAGTATTGTCAGGAAGAGCCAGTAAGCAAAAGGAAGGATCAGGAAAAACAGGTCCAGCCTGTCTGGTTTTGTTGTAGAAATCATGCTTTCATGAGCCGCACCATCATATCCCAGCCTTCTTTCGCCTCTTTGCAAATCGGAAAGACCGGATAACAGTGAAACATCCCCTCACCGACAATCATCTGATAATCTACGCTGTACTTCTTCATCGCGGCTTCGAAGGACGGTGCACAGGCATATAGTGTTTCATCTGTACCATAGATGAATGTCACACGGGGACAGCCGGTAAAATCTCCTTTCTGGAGCCAGATCATGTATTCCGGAACGCTTCTGTCGCCATGCCGCATTATTTCTACCGCAGTCTTCATATATTGTGCGGGAATCGCCACATCCTTTTTATCCAGTTCCAGCATCCGCTGCCATTCTTCGTCTGTGTCCACACATGTTCCCGGCGAAATGGCAATGATATGCGAAGGCATGGGAACATCCCCATGCCCATCATTCATATAGGGAACCATGCCGAGTGCCAGATTTCCGCCGGATGAGGTCCCCAGAACTGAAATGTGATCCGCCGTATAATCCTTGAGCATCAGCTTGTACGTCTCATGGATCATCTCATATGCTTTTGTGAGGGGATAGTCCGTGCAGAGCGGATAGTAAGGAACATAGAGATCCAGGCCGGTCTCCTTTGCGATCCTTAATGCCTTCCTGACAGATCCGGGCCTTGGGGCACTGATCATACCTCCTCCAATCAGAAACAGATTGGCCCGCTTCGAAGGTTCCTTATGGATCAGTTTTAAGACCGGAAATCCCATCACTTCGATCCTGCTGATCTGAAAATCTCTGTCCTGCAGATCAGGGATCCTGTTCTTGGCATTTTGCTTCATGCGATTTTCCAACAGTTCCTCAGTGGTTTGGCTCATCCAGCACTTTTTGATTCCTGCTGCTTTGACCAGATGTTTAAGCAATTCGTATTTTATTGACATTTATGTCTCCTGTTACTGTTTCCGAATATGGCTATTTTGGCATGGCCGGAATTCATTCCGCTGAGCATCATTTTTCCGAGGATGTCCTCCGGCTTGCGCGTCTGACTTACATAATCCTTAAATAATCCCATCTCGGCCTCCACAGGCTCAAAGGTCGCATACGATGCCGCGATGTATTATAGTTAGATTTATCTAACTTATGCTTATATTTTAGTCATCGACGTCTATAAATCAAGGAATATTTCCACTCAAACCGTTTTCTTAGAGCGACTGATGGATCCGGCCGCTCCTTTTTGCAGTCATCTATATATGCTTGAACATTCGTTTCATGGATTCCATGTAAGCCTAAACAGGCAGACCTACATATAAAATGAAGGTCTGCCTGCTTCACCGGATAACTACAACCGTAAAGATCTGACATTATAAAGATCAGCATATGGATATTGCTGAAGGCCCCATTGTATCGAGGTCTTTAGCCCTCACGCTCCGTAGCATGAAACCGCGAGAATCAGCCTTACATGGATCAGAAATTTCTTCCGCACCTCCAAGGGTAGAACTTACTCATTGCTGACATCAAGCCTGAAAAGCCTTACGGTGAGATTAGATATGATAACAGATGCTGCGATTCCTACGACGATCACAACAGGAAGGGTCCATGCAGGGCTCACTGCCATCAGCTTATCACCATAACCTGCCGGCATCTCTTCTACCGCGCATTCATATGTATAAGCCCGGTTGAACCATATCTGTCCGTAGTATCCGAACGTTGAAAAGCTCATAACTGCTGTAGAGATCACATCCCCCGTCCAGATATATCTGAATGCCGACCGGATCGCTTCCGCCAGGACGGCAATAACGAGCAGCGGAGCAACATGCCATGCAACGGCATCCCCGATGATGATCAGCAGAAGAATCATGCCAAATGCCAGGCACGCAGCTGCTCCGGGAGCTTTAACCCTCGAAAAGGCGCGGATAATGATGCCGGAAAGCAGGATTCCTGCTGTGATCTGATAGCAGACGAAAAAGACCGGGTGGATCGCTCCCGTCACGCAGACCAAAGCACTCACCACCGCATACAGAACTGCATACAGCAGCATCCAGAGGGCATTTGTCTTGTTCCATGTGTTGTTCATTTTATGATTCCTCCTTGAAAGTTAATAATTTGGATTAGCCTTAACTAACCCCATATAAAAGAAAAGCCCCGCACAGGCGGGTTGCTTTTGCTTACTTTATTCTATTCCGAACAGCCGCCTCCATCCGGATCAGCTCCTCTTCAAAGTTCTCGAACCTTGAGCCGGCCGAACAGCACACCAGAAGCTTTACTCCTTCATAATGCGAATAAATGAACTCCGTCCAGGTGACAGCGAGATCCAGTTGGAATGGATTGTAGCTTTCTTCAGCGGAGATCTCATGGCTGGCCCGGGAAGTGAGCTTTCGAAAATCCTCAAGCGTATCCCTCACCAGGAAATGGAACATGTCCTCCTTACTGCTGAAGTGTCTGTACAGTCCTGCAGTCGTGATCCCGACCTTTGCCGATATCCTTGTTAATGAGGCTCTCTCGTATCCCCAGGTCAGAAACTCCTCCGTCATTGCCCGGACTATTTTTTCATTTGTAATCGTTTTATCCCTTGGCAAACTGGCACCTTAACCTGTAGAGGAGCACATTTTCGAATCACTCGTTAGTTATATCTAACCTCAAGTTAAACACATTAACTTACCCCTGTCAAGCAGTCATCATTTTTCGCTTCTTTTACACTTGGAACAGAGTGCAGATCCACGCCAGGAGCGCAGATGCCGCAGGAAAGATCACCAGCAATTTCAGCAGCTGACTTTTCAGGTTGTACCCATATTTTCTGCCATCGTACACGGGTGCCACCTCAGGGCAGTAATACTGGAAGAAGCGGAAGCGGCACAGGAGAAACCAATCAAAGAAGATCATGTCGTAGGCTTTGTAGATCGTAAGAATCAAGACAAAGCGCATGAAGAACTGTGTATAAGAAAAGCCGCTTCGAATGCCGTCCCATACTGTGACCACGCCCACGCCCAATATCAGCAGGACACTGATGATCATCAGCACCCAGCCCATTGCCCTTGCACCGCAGAACAATTCCTCAGGCCTGGGTTCTAAGATCTCCAAGGCTTCCTTTGGGGCAGACGAGAAAAACCATTTATTTGTGCCATCATACTGAACGAAGGCCACCGCCGAAATGAGAAGGAGTGTGATCGCCGCGCAGAATACAATTGCAAGAAAGATTGTCAAAAACATATCGTTAGCCTTTCTCTGTCCTTTTTAGCTATCTGATAATCATTCCTATACTGATCCAGCAGTGCCGCGTATTTCTCCGGACGCCCGTGAGGAAATCGGCAACAGCCTGGGTTCCGGAACACCTTCTCCTTCTCCGGTTCTTATCACATCTGTCTGAGCAGCGCGATCTGCTTGTTATAATCGCGCCGGCTCTCCCTGAACACGGGCGCCGACGCGTAGCAATGCATCATACCGAATTGCACCGTCTTCGTTTGTTTCATCTCTTCTGTCCGTAGTATTCTTCTATTGCTTTTGCCGCGGATTCTATTCCGTTTTCCATCCTGATTATTTTGGAAAGTGATCCGGCGGCCTGGTCATACTTCCCACTGACCAATTCCATAAGCGAAGCAGCAATTTCCTGAGCGGTACACATCCTTTTCCGTATGTATAATGGTTCCGGCCCGCAACCAAGGTGATGATCCATTCTCCCGTAAAAGTACTGATCCAGGGCAAGCGCGATCACAAGTGTCGGAAGACCTGCACGAAGGCCCAGACCATTTGTCGTATTACCGCCGTGATGGACTACCGCCCTTACCTTCTCAAATATATATGCGTAGGGAACTTCATCAATGAAATACAGCTGATCCGTATTCACCCGTTCCTTTTCCGGGATCTGAAAAGCCTGTACGATCGCCCGTATACCTGTCATCTTCAAAGCCTGCAGCATCATGACCTGTAGCTTTGCAAGTTCCGGAGATTCCGCCTTTCCGAATGCAACAAATATCGGCTTATCTCCGGATGTAAGAAAGCCGGATAATCCTTCCGGCTCTTCATAATCTTCTGTATCCTCGGGACGATACCAGTACCCCGTGACATGTATATGATCACCCCACGAAGGATCCGGCGGCATAAGCACCGGACTCGTCGGATAAAATGTAAGGACCTTCCTTCCATTCATTTCCGTATATGTATCATTAAGATGCCACAGCGGCAGCCCCGCAGACTTCCTCCACTTATTAAGGGCAAGCATCGTCATGAAGTTCATTCCGGTAACTCTTCCACTGTAGCTCTTCAGAACTTTTTCTGAATCGTATTCGTTCGAATACAGTGAATACTGCCTTGTCGGATCCATCGGACTGTAAAACAGTCTCGCACACGGTATCCTATAATACTCTGCTGCGTGTCTTGCGAACGCAGCACAGGTCCCGTACATCACAAGATCCGATCCCTGTACGGCGTCCATGGTCTGCTCCATGAATTCCGGATTTTCCTTTTTCAATCGGAACATTCCCCTCATGAAATCAAAATCCGATTTATAATCCGTAACAAGATACTTCATCACATGATCAGCGTCCGTATCAAGTTTCAGAAAAGCAACTCCCTTTTTCTCTATCAACGGTCGAAATGCTTCTGAAGTCAGTATCCGGAACTCGTGTCCCCTTTTTATCATTTCCCTGCCCAGATCAGCCAGCGGATTCACGTCTCCTCTGGTGCCGACGGCAACTGCGGTTATGATCATTGCCTTAATCGCCTTTTCCTGTTCATTATTCTTTCTATAAAACCATTGTCTGTTCTGCGAATTCATTTTTCACCTGATTCCGCAGATCAGTCATTTCCTTGTACGAGCCAGCGGTAAAACTGCTCGTGCAGCCTCCTCATTTCATCCGGGGCTTTCATCGAGTGCAGGTACATAAATCGTTGCCAGATGTGCATATCCGCCACGATCTGCCATGGGATCCTCGCACTGCGAAAACGCGGGCTCAAAGGTCGCATACGGTGCCGCGATGTATTGAAGTTAGATTCATCTAACTTATGCTTATATTTTAGTCATCGACGTCTATAAATCAAGGAATATTTCCACTCAAACCGTTTTCTTAGATGTAGTAATGATGTAGTAGCGCTGTTGCTGCCAGATTTTTCTTTTTCCCAGGCCGCATAACCGCGGGTAAAACAAGTAAAGCAGAAAGGCAAAAAACAAGAGTCGTAGCCAGCAGGAGTGGACTCCGTAGGGCATGACCCTGTCAAAAAGAAGCTCCCACCTCAACGATGCGGCAACACACCGTAGTTGGGGAGGCTTCACACTTATTCCAGCTTATTTCACTTTCACCACATAGCAATGCACATCGTTGACATCCATCTGTCCGGTGAGGCTCAGCGTATTGTTCTCAAGAACGGGCTCTACCGGTTCGGCAACCAGTGAAGATTTGGCCTTGATTTCATCGACCTCAGCGGGCGACAATTCCCTCGGCGTGCCCATCTCTTCCCAGACGCGCTTGGGATTACAATGATCCCGATCGATACGGTAGAGTGTGACGTTCTCAGCCCCTTCTGGAAGTTCGATCTTGAACTCATAGGCCACGGCAGGCTCGTCCACGTTTTTCATGCGCTGTCGATACAGGAAGATCCTCTTTTCCGTATCGGACTCATAGACTGCTGCCTCCACCTCGTCGTTGGTATAGGGCAGATCGTACTTCCGCTTACCGGTTCCCGCCATCAGCTTCAGAGCGTGAAACTGAGGTTTCGGGATACCGTTGATGGTAAGTAAGCCAAAGCCGCCGGAGAACTCGTCCGGGATCATCAGGAACTCGTCGAAGATATCACTGAAGCACCAGATGGAGCTGCCGGTCGTATATTCGTCCATCTCATCGATGGTCTTGACCTGAAAACAGGCTACTTTCTTGTCATCGTTTGTGGGCGACATCAGGATCGCGTTGCAATTCCACTCTGTCATATACAGCGGATAGCGGCCGCGGATCTGATTCTGGAGCATTTGGCCCATCTGCCGCATCTGGCCCTTGGGCATTTCGCTTTGCTCCGATTTGTCCTCCATCACAGTCTGGCAGCCATCCAAGGTGCGACCAGACTTTTTTGCAGCCAGACGTTTGGTGCCGCCAACGATGGCGTTGAACATGATTTTACCAAGGAACACCTCACCGATACCGTCGCCCGGGTAGTTGTGGGTAGAGATAAAATCGCAGGGCAGGCTCTTCTCGTTCACAAATTGGATAAAGTCTTCGATCCAGGCGCCTGTGGCAGAAGCCGGTCCGCCTACCTTCAGTTTTTCGTCCACCTCTTTGACTGCCTTCGCCGTGATCTCATACAGATGGAAATAATCACGCTGCGTGCCGGAAAAGAAGGTAGACATATTAGGCTCGTTCCAGACCTCGAAGTTCCAGCTCTCAACCTCCTCCTTGCCATAGCGTTTGATCAGAAAACGAAGAAACGAGCGGATCAGATCCTGCCATTGCCGGTCGTCTTTCGGAAGTGTGCATCGCCCTTCGGCATTGACTGTGACCTTCTTCTGTCTTCTGGCAAGTCTTGAAGGCATAAAAGACAGCTCCACCCAAGGTTTCATGCCCGCAGCAAGGACATTGTCATAGGCAACAGCAATGTTGTGGAAGTTATAGTTCCAGAAATTTCTGCTCCCCGGCAGCGGCATAAAGTCGTCAAGCCCCATGACCGTCTGCATGCTGTCATCAAATATCCCGTGAAAGCGCACGCGCTGTAATCCAAGCTCGTCATGCACATATTTGAGTTGTCTCGCGTAGTCCGCGCGTACGGCCAGCTTCGCCTGGCCGGAGCCGACGCAGTATTGCCAAGCCTTGCGGTTTTCCTTGCGGGGCGTATTGTCTTTAATGTCAAAGCGATAGGTTTTCATGAACTGATCCTCCGTTCCTCTATCTTGCAATCAGAGTCAACTCCGCCTGTTCCGTGCCATCTGCGAAGGCTCTGATTTTGATCTCACCTGCGTCACGCTTACTGCGAACATAAAAGCCCAAACGACCTTTCCAACTCGTATAACGGCTGCCGCTAAAGCTCTCTTCGGTGATGGGATTACCACTGCCGATGGCAGCAATTTCTCCCGCTCCGCTTATCTCGACGGTAACGATCCGATCCTCCAACATCTTGACGACGCCTTTGCTGTCAGTCAATGCCACAGAAACAAAGGTCATGTCTTCCCCGTCGGCTGAAAGCACGGTATCTTCCGCTTCAAGATGCAGAACGGTCTCATTGCTCGCCGTAATCAGAACGTCCTCAGAAAGAAATTTGCCGCTTTTGTCATAGCTGATCGCCCGCAGATCGCCTGGACGATACTCTGTGGTAAACTCCGCTTTCATCTCGCGCAGTGGCTTCCTGCCGAGAGATCGCCCGTCCTGAAACAATTCCACAGACGCTCCCGTGCTGTAAACTTCTATCTCGGCTTTCCGCCCCTCACAACCTTTCCAGCTCCAGCTGTGTTCGGCATCTGTTTTACGCCACATCCCGAAGAAATGCTTTTCTCCGCTGTGATCAACCGGCCGCACTGCAATATATGGTTTATCGTACTGCCCCCAGGCAATGGCTGCTGCCACGCCTTCTGTTTCGATATTGCCGATGAGATCGACAGCTCCACAGCCGGCACTGACGCAGGGATATGGCCGGTTAAAGCCGCCCCTGTCTGTACCATAGACCGTCACACCGACGCCTGCTTCTCCCAGATAATCCATTGCTGTCCACATAAAATCCCCGATCACATAGGAATTCTGCTCCACCAGCATCCATCTCTTTGCCATGGAATGGGGATAGGTCTCAGAGCCTACCATGATCCGCTCTGAATCGTATCTGTGGTGCGGAATATAGCAGCTTTCGGCGTAATTGAGCCCGACGATATCCACCTCATTAAAGCAGGGCTTCAGCAGCTTTTCTACCTTTTCCGGCCTGCCCATAAATCTCTGGATAACTGGCACTGCCGTGACGATGATGTTTGCCAGGAGGCTGGCTGCAGCAGCTGAATTCCTGGTCTCCTTATAGGGATCCACCGTATCTGACGGACTGCCCTTTGGCCGGCTGCCTCCCATCGCAGAGACCACCGGATTAATGCAGTTTACCACCGGACGGCCGGGATCCATCTGGCGGCAAACTGCCGCAAGAGCATGACTGATCCGGGCACCTGACGGTTTCCCTGTATCTCCGATCTCATTTCCGATGGAATACATCACTACGGAAGGATGGCTGATATCCTTTTTTACCATGGCCCGCAGATCTTTTTCCCAGTTCTCATCAAAATAGATGGAGTAATCGTAATCTGTCTTCATGAACTGCCAGCAGTCAAAGGCCTCATCCATTACATACATTCCGAGCCTGTCACAGGCATCAAGAAGCGCCTTGCCTGCCGGATTGTGGGCGGACCGGACAGCATTGAAACCCGCCGCCTTCAGAATACGGATCTTGCGCTCCTCTGCTTTTGCCGGAGCGCAGCTCCCGAGGATCCCGTTGTCGTGATGGATGCACCCGCCGCGCAGCTTCACAGTCCTGCCGTTCACCTGCAGCCCCTTCCCGGCGCTCCAGGCAAGTGACCGGATACCTGTAAAGCATTCCTGCTCATCTACGACTGAATCCCCGTCCATGAGCCTGGCCTGGACCCGATAAAGACTTGGGGATTCCGCGCTCCAGAGCTTTGCGCCGGGGACCGTGACCCGGCAGTCGGCACCGCTGCCTGCGGCGGCTGCCTTCTCCCCATCCCAGACCACGATCTCGACCCTGCATCCGTCTGCATTTTCCAGCTCCGTTTGCACATGGATCACGGCAGGATCAATACTTTCCGTAGTGACCCTGATCCCATCAATGGCGATGTGCCTGCGGTTTCCCACGTAAAGATTCACGTCCCGATAGATGCCGCTGCCGGTATACCAGCGGCTGTTCGGCGTGCGGCTGTTGTCCGCGATCACCCGGATCTCGTTCTCCTGCCCGATCAGCAGCTTTTCTGTAAGATCCAGGACAAAGCCCGTATAGCCATAGATCCATCCGCCAATATACTCGTCATTGAGGTAGACAGAAGAGTTCTGATATATCCCCTCAAACTCTATGAACACGCTCTGGCCGCGCCATTTCTCCGGGACCTGGAAGTTCTTGCGGTATACATACCGGCCGCCGGGAAAAAAGCCCGCCGCCGCGCCGTTTTTCATGCCGGGCAGCCGTTTTTCCGTCTGCATGGCATCGTGGGGCAGCGTAACCTTATGCCATTCATCAGTCTTCAGGTCGCTGCGAAAAAACCATTCTCTGTTCCACCGGACCTTTTCCATAATTTAAACCCTTCATGCTTCCTTCTGTTCCTGCACAGCCAGCGTACCATCCTCATTGAAGCCATTTTCCACACGGAGATTTTTGAGATCCCTCTCCAGATGGAAGAAGAAGAAGAACAGGATCACACAGATGCCGATAAAAATCAACGGAACCCAGTTGTATGCAATATTGATGCCGTTCATCGCCCGCTCCACAGTCGCGGCGCCTCCGGCCACATACTGCTCATAGCCAGCTTCACCCAGGGCGGAAAGCTCAGCCCAGTCCTGAAAACCGTTTTCTGTAACAGCTTTGGTCAGATTGTCAAAGCCGGTGGCGCTCAGGATCACACCGATAATTACAGATGTCAGGCTGGTGGCCATTTTCTGGGCAAAGCTGACGAAGGCAGAATACATGCCCTCGACAACGACACCGCTCTGGTAGCGCCCGTATTCCATCAGCTCATAATTGACCTGTGAGCCGACGCAGGCAACAAAAATATTCGGAAGGCTGACGCCCAGATAACCGATCATCTGCGTTGCCAGGAACCCCGGGAAGACCATACGGATGACCAGGCAGATGATCGCGATGACCAGTGAGAACTGAATGACACGGGCAACGCCGAACTTTTTGCAAAGCCTTGGGATAAAAATATAGATCGGCATCATTACCGCAGAAACTGCCATGACCAGGGAGAATGTGCCCAGGTCTCCGAAAACATACTGGAAATAAAACTGACCTACGGTAAAACCGCTCATCATGACCATCATGTACAGGAAGTTGATGATCGTGTACTGGATCAGGTATTTGTTTTTTCCAATGCTCTTAAGGAATTCTCCAATGGAGACCTTCTCCTGCTGTTTTTCTGCCTCATACCCCTCAAAAGCTGCCAGCTCTTCATCTGTGTATTCCGGGCAGAGGAAGAACGCAAATACAGAAGCCAGGATGCCTATCACTGTTGTTACGGCTGCCAGAATAATGAATCCGCTCTGGGCCCCGTGAAAAGCATCGATCAGTGCCGGAAGGGCGATCTGCAGGCCAAGGGAACCTATCGCAAAGACTACGCCTATGATCGTCAGCGCCCGGACACGGTTCTCATTGTTGACGATACTTCTCTTGATATGGGTCTCATAGGCGATGTTCGACATAGTTCCGAATATCGCCGTTCCCAGAGTAGAGAGGACGGTCAGATAGATGACAAGACCGGTATCACTCATGACCGCCTTCGGCGCCAGGAAAACGAGAAGGGTCAGGATCCACATGGGGATCCCTGCCAGGATCCATGGCCGGGCCTTTCCGTATTTTGTATGGGTAGCATCTACGATCGCTCCCATAAAGATATCCGTAACTGCGTCGATCGCTGTCTTGGCTGCCATGCCGGCAGAGACTGCTGCAGCGGCCAGCCCAAGGCTGTTGGTCGCAAAATAGGTGATCTCTCCGATCAGCATGCCCTGAAGAATATTTCCAAGGCGGACCAATGAAAATCCGAGGACCTTTTTCCCGGAAAATTTTTCGTCTGCGATATTCAGGCGCCTGACTTGACTGCTCATAAAATCTGACCTCCCAATTAATATTTGCCGCTATACTGCGGCTTCGGCAGAGCAAACCGGCCTTCTCCTCCCGCCGGCCGTTCTGACCTGTGCTGTTCTTATGTGTTTATTGTAATGGGCGGGGCTCCGGACCGGAATTTCCCTGCTATTTCCTTATCCTTCAGATATGAATCAAAATTTATCCGATTTGTCTGAGATGAAAACAGGCAGTTCCCGGGCCAAGCTCTTTTTCCTCTTCCCCGGGAAGCCGGACCGCGGCCGTGCAGTTTGGCGGGACCGTGACAGAAAAGGTCACGCCGCCTTCCTCCCGTCTCCAGCCGCTTGATACTGTCCCGTACACAGAATCATAGGAGAAAGATATATGGTCCAGCTGGCTGACCAGGTGAGGCATGATCAGGAAATGATTCTCCCTCCCGTCCAGCCGGATGCCGCAAAGTGTATCAAACAGCCACTGGCAGCAGGCTCCCTTGGAATAATGATTCAGAGAAGCGTCGGGGGTCCAGTTCTCCCACACCGTAGTTGCGCCCTGCCCGATCTGCTGCATCCAGCCGATCTCTGGGTTTTTCAGGGTGCGCCAGGCGTCGTCACTCTCCCCTGCCTCAGTAAGCAGGCCAAAGAAAAAGGGTGTGCTCAGGAAACCAGTACCGATGCGGAATCCTCTCTCACGGTTGAGGCGGACGATCTTCTCCAGAAGTTTCTGTCTGGCATTCCCATCAGCCAGTCCGAGCGCGCAGGGACGGACATACTTGCACATGCGGCTGCTCTGGATCTCCCCCTCGCAGACGAAATAATAGTTGTAGGCTTCCTTTGATTTTTCCGCAAGATCCGCATACTCTGCTGCCTTGTTTTTTCCCAGGTGCTCTGCCATTTCAGCCATAAGCCGGGCCGAATAGGAAAAATATGCAGTCGCTTCCTCTGTCATGGGGAAAAGCAGATCCGCAGAAGGCGGAGCACAATCCTCCGGTTCTGCCCATTCCCCAAAATGTCTGCCGCACGCAACGATATATTTGTCATACCTGCTGTGTTCCGGCTTGTTCAGGGACAGCAGATTCCGCTTTCCCAGGCGGCTGTGGAAAAAAGCAAAGCACTTCTCCATTGGTTGCCAGAATTCCCGGATCAGGCAGTCATCGCCATAACGCTTCCAGAAATACCAGGGAATCGTGATCATGGCATCGCCCCATCCGGCACTGCCCTCCATGGATACCCACTCGACAAGAGCCGGCTTTCCGGGTGCCGCCGGATTGATGTTATACACCAGACCGTCTGCCTTCTGACAGTCAGCCACATCCCGCAGCCACTTCCGGAAGAAGGACCGCTGATCCATCATGTAGTTCCCGGTATTGAAAAACAGCTGGGCGTCACCTGTCCAGCCGGCCCGCTCCCGCGTCGGGCAGTCTGTGGGGACGTCAAGAAAGTTTCCCTTTACACTCCAGAAGGTGTTGTGGACGATCTGGTTTATCCCTGTGTCGGAGGAAGTGAATCGGAAGGTGGTATCCATGTCACTGTACGCAGCGATCGCGGTGAAATTTTCCGCTCTTATCTCTTCTGGCCAGTCTCTTAAAAGAACGTACCGGAAGCCCATGACAGTGAACTTCGGCTTATAGATATGCCGCGTGCCGTCACAGATCAGATCATTGGTCTGGAAATGGCATTTGTTATACTCGCTCTTCCAGGCAATGTTCGCAACGGTAAAATTCCCTTTCTCATCCAGCTTCTCCCCAAAGGTCATACTGCAGATATGTCCCGGATTTCCACAGACGGAGACTTCCATATAGCCTGCCAGATTCTGGCCAAAATCAAGCACTGTCTGACCATCGGGGCATTGCAGGATCCGGGGGCTGGCAAACCGCTCATGCTCAAGAACAGGCACATTGTTGGAGGCACAGACGATCCCGCCATAGCTGGTCTCCTCTGCTTTCCCCAGGTATGTGGGCTTACAGCGCAGATCCACCACCTCGCCGTCTTTCATATCTGCCAGCCGGACCGGGCCGTCGTTGGACCAGTCAAACCGGGAGTCAGTCCCTATGATCTCCCTTCTTCCATCGGTGTAGGTGATCTCAAGCTGGGCGAGGACCTTAGGCTCATATCCGTAAGTCTTGGCATTGCCGAAGACACCTGTTTTTCCGGCATAATATCCATCCGCCAGCTCGATCGTCCACACATTCTCTGTCTCCAGCAGCGATGTCACGTCGCAGGTCTGGTAATGGACACGCTTGTGAAAAGCGGTGGATCCGGGCGTCAGCACCTGACTGCCTGCCTTTTTTCCATTAAATCGCGCTTCATACATGCCGCAGGCGGTAATATAAAGCCGGGCCCTGACAGCTTTGCCATCCAGATGGAAGCTTCGCCTGAAATGATCCACAGGGGAGCGTACTTCCGGCTTTTTGCTGTGCCGGTACGCCCCCATGATCCACCTGGCCTTCCAGTCCGAAGCATGCAGCAAGCCCATCTCAAAGGATGCCGGGCTGCTCCAGCTTCCCGGTTCCTGATTCTCATCCCACAGCCTCACCTGCCACCTCACCCTGCTGCGGCTTTCCAGCGGGAGCGGCAGAGAGGCATGCATGGATGCCGACTTCTCAGCGTCGAACAGTATCCAGTCTCCCTCATCTACAGAAGCACGGAGCTGGAAGGCACTCTGGCGCAGGGCGCCTTCTGCATTCCAGGAAATGAAAGGCTCTGCAACATCTATCCCCATGGGGTCATTCAGGTATTCTGTTTTCAGCCGGACAGCTGTGATCATGGCATATTCTCCTCATCCTTGAATAAAGTGCGAGAGGGCCCTGCAGATCTCCTGCCCTCTTTTTTCATCAGCTTCGATCTCCAGAGATACCGGTCTGGAGTGGTCAAGACAAAAAACCCCCACAATGGAAGTGGCATCTACGGTAGTCTCTCCATCACAGAGCTCCATCCTTTCAGAGAACTGAGATGTAAGGGCGACAAAATCCCTGGCTTCTGTGATATCACGCAGCCGTATCATTTTTTTCATTGCAGACTCCTTTCCTGATCCTGATGATCTGATGATACCCTGTTCCCGCAGCATTCAGAATCTCCGCAGTATCCAATGAACATCATCTTTTTCACCAATCAGCATCGCACTTGTCTGACATAAACTGCTCCATTGCATTCTTCCTGTTTTTCTTCTATAGTTAATCTGTGGTCCGGACACCAGGACACGCAGAATGAGACAGACAGGATGTGTGCCGCCTCAGACTGCATGTACTTACATCTGTTTTGAAAAGGAAAATTATCATGGAACACATCACCCGTGAGCAGGTCTATCATATCCTGCAGAATCTGAGCAATGTGGAGATCTCCTATACTGAGTACTCCCGCACGCGGCTGGATTATGAGAAATATCAAACCTACTTCGATTATTTCAATAATCAAGTATTGCGCAGTCACAATCTGGGCAGATTCTATTTCCCGATCCCTCTCACCGGAGATATGAAAACGCCAAAGACGGTGATCGAGTGGAATATCATCTCAGAAAAACTCACGATCCTGCCGGGATTTGATATGGCAGTCTCCAAAATGTTCAATTTCCCTGACTCGACCCGCCACTGCTGCGATTATTACACCATGATCTATCTGATGGATGGAAGCGGACGGCTGTCCCTGGACGACGCGCAGTTTGACCTGAAGCCCGGTGACTTCTACCTGATCCCGGCAGGCGTCTATTACGGCGCGTCCTCCGCACCGGAAAGCGTCTGCATATATTTTGACCTTCGGCGCAGCTTTCTTGGCGCTGAGTACAAATCGATCTTTCAGGATGACTCCCGGCTAAATGATTTTTTTGTGGAAAGCCTGAAAAGCGATTCCTCCATGACCTATCTCGCCATCCACACAAACAACTCCGCCAGCATCCGGAACCGTGTACTGGAAATATTTGCGGAGTATATCAACCAGGAGAAATTCTGCAGCTCAGCCATGAAAAATCATCTGGCCCTTCTGATGACCAGTATTCTCCGCGATCCGGATACACAGATCGATTCCTCCATCTCAGTCAGTCATATCGAGCAGCAGTACCTTCTCATCCGGGAATACCTCCGGCATAACTACCAGAGCGCAAGCCTGGATGAGATCGCAGAAGAACTGCATTTCAGCAAGCAGTATATCTGCAAGATCGTAAAGACAGTGTCCGGCAGGACATTTCAGACACTTCTCATGGAGATCCGCCTGCAGATGGCAGCAGACTATCTGCGTGACACAGCCCTGCCAATAGAAAGCATCGCGGAGCTTTGCGGCTTCAGCACCGCCGCCCACCTCAGCCGCTGCTTCAAAAATGCCCACGGCATTCCCCCATCAGTCTATCGGGCCGGACGTTCGTAAGATCCCCGATCAAAAATGCGCACAGTGTCTTGTATCAATATCCGAATACCCGGACTGCTTCTTTTATGTTCTCACGGATGGATACTCCGAAGGGGCATACGAAACCAACATACATTTTTCGTATGCTTAGCGGATAATTCGAATTTCAACCTTAAACTCAACATCCAGAATGATTGCTCCCGAACGCAAAAACACCGTACTGACGCGATCTGAGCCAGTACGGTGCTATTTGATAATTCGATTTTTGTCAAGGATTCAGATTAACTCACAAGGACTCACCCGAAATCACCGATTGTTGTACATTTGTTGTATGTTGTACAGCATGGAGTCCGGAAGCCCTTGAAAATACGGCATTTTACTTGCCGATGCTTTTTAATGTCGGGATTTCAACAGCCGCCATTTTATATCTTACCGCAACCTGTTATAAGCTGTTATTGGCCGCTTCCCTCAAAAGCCTTTTTTTTCATAACCTGTTATAAGTTATTACCGAGGCTGTTTCAGCTTCATCGTACCTGCAGTATTTTCAAAAGTCAATCTGTATCCGCCTCACCGGCTGCATTTTCCGCGCTCTGAGCATCCGGCTGATTCGCTTCCCGGTTTTTCCTGAAGAACCCGTCCTGAAGTGCGAAAGCAGAACCTTCGGATTCTCGTTCTTCAGGAACTCTGCGTCGTTGCAGTCCCGAATGATCCGGCGGAGCGCCTTATTCAAAGTGCTCTGATGCTGGGCTTCTCCAAAGCGGTTTCATAAGAAAAACCACCCTGCCTAATTGATGTGCCAGGTGGTTTGTAATACTTGAGATAAAAAACGCCAAAGTTTTGCAGGATAGAAAGCTTCGGCGTTTTTCAAAGAGGACAAAGGATTCTGCCAGAGGAAGCGCGTACTTCGCTTCTTATGAAGGCAGGTGTTCTTTGGTACCATATATGTTGTTCATGTGATTTCCGGAACGATTATTCTCCCTCTTCCTCCGCAATATTTTACAGTTTCATCCACGATCCGCTGTGCCGTTGCAAGGAGCAATTCGTCATCGGTTGCTCCATTACCCTGTACAATATAAAAGACGTTTTTTGTATGTTCATCGACCTTTGTCTTTTCCACCTGTCGGATCTCCAGACGGCAAAGAACATCGTTCGCATCATCACAATAGCTGTATTCATGCGGATTATTTGGAACAGCCTCGCTCTGCCCGATCGGAACAAAGCGCTCTGTTCCATCTGTGAATCGAAGCGTCACGTTTCCATCCACCTGATCAATGTCATGAGCCCCCAAGGCAAGCTTGCTTTCCATTGAAATGATGTTATAGATGTCCACCGCCTGATTGATAAAGAACACATCGCCATTTTTGTTCAGAAGCCTGATCAGGTTTTCGCTTGCGGGAATGTTCTTCCTGCGCTTTACGCCTGCGCGGTCATGCAGAATATGAAAACCTTCCAGAATCGGATCGGCATGATAATCAATGTCTTTATATTTTTCCAGAAGACAATCTATGATTTCTTTTCTCTTTTCCATCCATTCCAGAGACGTAAGGGTGTTGTCTATTCCTTCAATTACCGGAAAAACGATCTTTACGCCGATATCAAGAACGGCCTGTTCAACTGCAAATCTGATTTCATTTACGTTGCTCACGTCGCTGCCTCCTATTCGTATAACTCTTTTCGCCTGAGAGCCGTATAGGGCTTCTCCTGTCTTCTTTTTGCGGCTGCTGCAAGATCCACTTCTGAAAACAGGAGTTCCTCATTTCGTCCCGCGAGAGACAGCGTAAAAGAGTATTCTGCAGCGCTTATCCTTGTATGCTGTCTGCTTTTTGCTGCAGTGTTGCATTCATGCTTCCAAGTCGGTATCCTTTCAGATCCAGCGTGACAAAAAGGAAACCGATTTTTCTCAACTCCTCATAGACTTCTTCCCGAACGCCGTCTGCTGCAAGCCTGGTAATATCCATAGGCGGCACTTCAATCCGTGCGATGTTTCCGTGCATTCGTACGCGCTCTTCAAAGAATCCGTGCTCGATCAGGAACTGTTCTGCCCGGTCGATCATATGAAGCTTCTTCTCGGTGATCTCTTCACCATATACAAATCTGGATGCCAGACATGCATATGCCGGTTTACTCCATGTGGGAAGTCCCATAGCTCTTGATATGATGCGTATCTCGGATTTATTCAATCTCGCTTCCCGAAGAGGGCTTTTTACCGAGAGTTCTGCTGCAGCGCGAAGACCTGGCCGATAGTCTCCGATATCATCCATGTTGGAGCCTTCCGCCATGTACTTAATGCCATACTCATCAGCGATCCGCTTCACCTCTGTAAAGATACCGTGCTTGCAAAAATAACAGCGGTCAGGGCTGTTATTGCGATAGCCCTCTTCCTGCAGCGGGTCTACCTTGCAGATGATGTGCCTTATACCACGTTCCTTGCAGAACGCTATCGCTTCATTTACTTCCCGTTCCGGGACAGATGCATCTGCGCCGGTCACGGCAATCACATTATCACCCAACACTTCATGAGCGACTGCCAGCAGAAAAGAGGAATCCACGCCACCGGAGAAACCGATGGCCAGGGAGCCCAGTTCACGGATGTACTCTTCAAGCTTTGCAAGTTTCTCCTGCAATTCATCTGTTAATAATTCTTTTGTGTTAATCATGGTAGTTTTCCAAATAGCTATGCGCTTTCCCGTCAGCTTTATAGCCCGGGAAGGTCTCGATGTTTACTGAATGGACGCTGTTAAAGATGCTGTTCTCAATTCCGGGGTTGTCCCGTCTTAGCCTTCGAATCAGTGTTTTGATCCCCTGACTCTTTTGTCCGTTTCATGCGCGATCCGCATCCCGGCTTCCTGGATGATCTGGACAATGATGACCGTAAGAAAAACGCAGCACCAGGTCACATCCGGATTAAACCGCTGATGCCCGTAACTGATGGCAATCTGACCAAGACCTGTGCCGCCGATCGTCGCCGCCATTGCGGAATAACCGAGAATGGTCACCATGGAAATGACAGCTCCGGTAATGAGAGACGGCTTCGCCTCCGGAAGAAGTACCTTCCGGACAATCTGAAAATTGTTCGTCCCCATCGACTGCGCAGCCTCGATCACTCCTGCGTTCACTTCCTTCAGGGAGCTCTCCACCATGCGGGCAACATAGGGTGAGGCCGCAATTACAAGCATCACAATCATGGCCCGGTTTCCAAGGCTTTCTCCCACGATCAGCTTTGCAACCGGAAGCATGGCTACCATCAGAATGATAAAGGGAATGCTGCGAAAGAAATTTACAACCAATCCCAGTATACGATTCAGCCAGTAGATTGGATTTATCCCGTCCTTGTCCGTGATATTCAATATGACACCCAAAGGAAGCCCTATCACATATGCGATAACAGAAGACAGGGCGGTCATATAGATTGTCTCCCAGATTCCCTTCAGAATGAGTCCGTTATCCCATAGCTTCAGAAACATCTCCGAAAACATCGCTTACACCTCCTCCTGCCAGTCGATCAGGCTGTTTTTCAGCCACACCATGATTTTTTCCGCATCCCGTTCCCCCGGTGGAAGCTCGATCATCATCTGCCCATATGTCTTGCCATCCAGCTCCTTTGTATCCGCATACAGAATGTTCACCGGGCACTGGCAGTCAAGGACCATCCTCGAAAGAACAGGCTCCCCGGCATACTCCGAATGAAAGGTAAGCCGGACACGGCGTCCTCCGCCGGATATTTCCTGTTTTCTGTTTGCCGGCAGGATCAGTTCCTTCGCGATCTCAGAGACAGGGCTTGTAAAAACTTCGCTGACTCTCCCCTCCTCCACGATCCTGCTGTGGTCCAGAACTGCCACGCGGTCACAGATCTGATCGATCACTTTCATCTCATGGGTAATGATGACGATCGTTACACCAAGAGACCTGTTGATCTGACTGAGGAGCTCCAGAATCGACCGTGTGGTGTTGGGATCCAGAGCGGACGTGGCCTCATCACAGAGAAGGTATTTGGGATTTGTGGCAAGTGCTCTCGCAATAGCAACGCGCTGCTTCTGGCCCCCGGAAAGCTGAGAGGGGTAAGAGCCTGCACGGTCTGAAAGACCGACAAGCTCAAGAAGTTCCCGTGCCCGCGCTCTTGCCTCCGTACTTTTTACCCCGGAAACCTCCAGCGGGAAGGTCACATTTTGAAGTACTGACCTTTGCTCCAGAAGGTTGAATCCCTGGAAAATCATCCCAATGGACTGCCGAAGCTTCAGCAGCTTTTCTCTTGAGAGGGCAAGGATATCTTTCCCGTCAATCAGAACCTGCCCGGAAGTCGGTCGTTCCAACAGATTGATACATCGGACCAGTGTACTCTTCCCTGCTCCGGAAAGACCGATAATTCCATATATTTCACCGTCCCGGATGGTCAGGTTGATATCCTCCAGCGCGACAATTTCTTTATCTGAAGCATGATAGGTTTTCCCCAGCGATTTCAGTTCTATCATTCAGACTTCACCTCCGTCCCCGGGGAGAATCTTCTCCCCGGAGTGAGTATATACGATTACTTGATCGGGACGATTCCCGCGCCGGTTTCTGCGTTGTACTGATCAACCACGCCATCCTGCAGGGCCTTCACCAGTGCCTGGATCGCCGCATTGTTTTCATCCCCGCGACGAACGGCGATAATATTGGCATATGTCTGTGCCGCGTCACCTGAAGCGTCTTCGATCGCCAATGCATCGGTTGTCTTAAAGCCTGCACCCAGGGCATAATTGTAATTGATCACAGCAATAGTTCCATCGTCACTGTTCTTTAAGAGGGCAGGAACCGCATCCGCCTGTACCGCCTGGATCTGATGTCCGTTATCATTTACAATATCCAGAATCGTCACACCGGATTCCACGGATGCGCCTTCCGGAAGCTCGATGATTCCTTCCTGCTGAAGCAGCAGCAGTGCCCTGGTCTGGTTGGAGTTATCGTCCGGAACAATGATGGCGGCACCCTCTGCCAGTTCCTCCAGCGTTCCTACGCTATAGCTGTAAATTCCGAAAGGCTCATAATGAATAAGTCCCGCAGATACCAGATCCGTACCATTGGACTCATTGAAGCTGTTCAGATACGGTCTGTGCTGGAAAAAGTTGGCATCAAGTGTTCCATCCTGAAGAGCAGTGTTCGGAAGAACATAATCATCATAGATCACGATATCCAGATTGATCCCCTGTTCCAGAAGAGCGGGTTTCACCATCTCCAGAAGCTCCGCGTGAGGCGTGGAACTGGCACCGATCTTCACGGTAACTTCTTCTGATGCTTCTGCCTTTGTTTCTGCCGCAGCTGCAGGAACACCGCCCTCCACGACCAGGCTGTCTTCATATTCCAGGCCATAGGTGTCAACCAGCGTTTCTTCGTAATCCTTGTGGAAGAAATTCTCCGCCGCCAGCGCTTTAATCTCCTCATTAATCCAGTTCAGCAGGCTCTCGTTTCCTTTGGAAACCGCAGGTGCAATCGTATCCTGGCTCCCAAGAGAAGGAATACCTACGGTATATCCGGGATTCTGCAGTGCATAGGCGATGACCTCCGTGTTGTCATTGGCCCAGGCGACCGCATTGCCATTCTCCAATGCATTCTTTGCATTCGCATAAGTGTCATACTTCTGCAGCTTGATTTCGGGATTGTTTTTGATCAGGTAATCCTCTGCGGTTGTGCCGGAAATGACGATCACTTCCTCATCCGCGCCAATTTGAGACAAATCTGTAATCACCCTGCTGTCAGGCGACACAACACCTAATGCCACATTCATATAAGGCAGCGCGAAATCCACTTTTTCCGCACGCTCGTCTGTGACCGTGAAATTCGCAAGAACAATGTCCACTTTCCCCGTTTCCAGATATTCAACCCGGTTAGCCGCTTCCGTAGATACATAGTTGATCTCTACACCCAGATCCTTACCGATCCGGTTGGCAAAATATACGTCATAGCCCTGGTACTCGCCATTTTCATCAACATATCCGAAAGGATTCTTATCGGAGAATACGCCGATATTGATGGTTCCGCTCTCTTTGATTTGATCCAGCGTCCTGTATACAACGCTGTCTTCCTGTGTGCTCTCCTCAGCTGCAGCTGAATCTGCGGGAGCTGCTGCCGTTTCGGGTGCTGACGCTGACGATCCGCAGGCTGCCAGTAAAACTGCGAGGATGGATGCCAGTCCAAAGCTTACTAACTTTTGTATTTTTTTCATTTTGACCTCCCGGGCCTTTCGGCCCTTTTCCTTTATACTCGTGAGCGTTTCCGCTCAAATGTAAATGTTTTTAAAAACTCTTTTGCTCTTTCCGTCTTCGGTTCCTCAAAGAATTGATCCGGCGATCCCTCTTCCTTGATGACTCCCTCCTCCAGAAAGATGACTCTGTCTGCCACAGCTCTCGCGAACTGCATTTCGTGTGTTACGATGATCATCGTTTTTCCCTGGTCGGCAAGCCCCAGGATGACATCCAGAACTTCCCGCACCATCTCCGGATCCAGAGCTGCCGTCACTTCATCAAAAAGCAGGATCTCAGGATGCATACAGAGCGCCCTCACGATCGCGACCCGCTGTTTCTGGCCTCCGGAGAGTTGTCTTGGAAAACTATCTGCTTTCTCCCTCAGCCCCACCCTGGAGAGAAGTGCAAGTGCCTCTTCTTTTGCCTCTTCTTTCGAACGCTTCTGCACCTTCGTCGGCGCAAGAATGATATTGTCCAGTACAGAGAGATGTGGGAAGAGTTCATAACTCTGAAAAACCATTCCGATTCTCTGACGGATCTTAGCAAGATTGCTGCTTGTTTTTGATACTTCGGCTCCCTTCAGCCGAATTTCCCCACCCTGTATTTCCTCCAGGGCATTGATACATCGGAGCAGTGTGCTTTTTCCGCATCCGCTGGGACCGACAACCACGATTACCTCACCTTCCTCTACTGTCAGGGTGATGTCTTTTAGTACGGTCTGGTCACCGAACCGCTTCACCAGATGCTTGATTTCTAAAACCGGATCAGACAATGGCTCACCTCCATCGTTTTTCAAGAGCTCCTGCTAGCATACTGATCGGCCAGCAGGCAATAAAATACAGCAGGAACACTGTTAAATAGACCCCGAATGCCGCGTTCGGGCTGTTCATCCGATTCGCTTCAATGATCTGCTGCGCAACCTTCAAAACCTCGACGACACCGATCATCAGAACCAGGCTGGTCGTCTTGATCATTCGTGTAATCAGGTTGATCGACAGCGGGATCAGACGCCTGACAGTCTGCGGCAGTACGATATACCGGTAAATCTGCCCGCTTGTCATTCCCAGGGCAGCAGCGCTTTCATACTGGTGGACAGGGATACTGATGAGAGCCCCCCTGACCAGATCGCCCATTTCCGCAGTTCCCCAGAAGGAAAATACGATCACAGCGGAAAGCTCACCTGACAGGTTCCAGCCGAAAATCCTTGTCGTCCCAAAATATACAAGGAAAAGCAGCACCATCTGCGGCATGATCCGTACGACCTCCAGGTAACATCGGGTGAGTGCCCTGCTGATTGGATTTTTCCACGTCATAAGCATTCCCATGAGGATTCCCGCAAAAATACTGATCATCACCGATAGCAGGCTGATCCTCAGTGCGACGCCCAGGCCGCCCAGTATCCTTGCCATGTTCTTTCCCTTCAGGAGAACCTCAAGTCCCAAATCCGGCATACCGAAGCCTCCTTTCCACGAGACTCCCGACCAGAGACACCGGAAGCAGAATCAGCAGGTAAAATACCACCAGCAGGAACAGGCTTTCCGTCGTCTGGTAATACAGACCGATCAGATCCTTGGCGGTAAACATCAGATCCATCAGACTGATAGCTGAAAAGACACTGGTTTCCTTGAGGAGGAAGATGATGTTTGCCATGAAGGCCGGCATACTGATGGACAGCGCTTGCGGAAAAACAACGTACCGAAGGGTCTGCCATCTGTTAAGCCCCAAGCTGTATGCACTTTCCATCTGTATGGTCTCCACGGCATCTATCCCACTTCGGAATGCCTCTGCCATGTAACTTCCTCCCAGAAAAGCCAGACCGGCAACGCCGCAGGCGGCGGCATTCGTACGGATCCCGATCTTTGGAAGCCCGTAGTATATAAAGAACAGCTGGATCAATAAAGGGGTATTACGGCTGATCTCTATGTATGCGGTTGTAATCTCTCGGATGACCGGGATCTTAAAATACTGTACTGCCACACAAACAAGCCCTATCACAACAGATAATAAAATGCCGGCTGTTCCAATTTTTACCGTCAACACCGCCGCCTTCCGGTACAACGGCAGATATTTCATGATAAAGTCCCAATTCAAAACGATTTCCTTCTTTCCTTAAATTGGTGAGCCCCGGTTCCTGTAAGTTCCCTTTGTGCAGCACACATGAAAAAACCCGGGGCTTTTAACTCCCGGGCAAATGGCAATGATAATCATACAGACCTGATCCTGCATGTCCATGTGACGCTTAGCCGCACAGCCGAACGCCCCAGCCATAATATGCCCGGGAGTAAAGCATTCGACAACACATGCTGATATTCTGCTGTAAACCTGTGTTCATAAACATCTTCAGCGTCTCCTTTCGTTTTACTAGCGCCAATAGTATACCTATTTACCTACTTCGTCAATAGGTTTTATGGGTAAAAAATCAATTTGCCCCTGCCGGATTGGGGTACCGCCATCTACGACTAATCTAGCACTTTCATATCAGATGTTTACTTAGAAAAAGAAAAACCCTCCCAGATTCAACATCCAGGAGGGTAAATCATCGAAATTTAGTTTTGTCAAGAATCCGTATTTCTACGTATTTCTTCGTCTGACAACACGAATTTGCTGTCAAATTGCTGTCAGTTGTCAACTCAGAGACCCGCAAACCCGCATAAAATGGGCATTTTTTCAGGTCATGCTTCGGAGCGTCGGGAGAATTTCCCACATCTATGCGCCTGTTTTTATTATTGCACTTTATGCTATATGGACGGTTATTATTAAGTTGCGTTATCTTACATTATCACCGTTATTTCGGGCCCATTTGATGTAGTAATGATGTAGTAGCACTAAAAATTATGTAGTAATCTCATTCCTCGCTCCTGTCATTCCCGACCGGGATTGTCTGGAAGATGGTTGCTGAACCTTTATCCCCAGATGATAAATCTGAGAATCAGATAAGCAAAGCCTGCCATCAGTAAGGCTGTAATACTGATATAAATACAGCCTTGCAGGAAGCCTATGAAATGGAATTTATAATCCTTGTAGCCTTTGCAACCTTTTGTGCCGGGCAGAATCAGCCAGTCCGGCGTGATCGTGCAGACCAGGAACCAGTCCATGATGATCAGATCGACAACATTCCATGTGAAGGCAATGATCCAGGTATAGAAGAATACATGAAGAAAGGTATCTGGTGTCTTTTTAAAATACAGGATCGGAAAGATCGCCAGAATCACAAATAAGGCAATTGATGCCATTCCGCCATAAAGTTTCGCTTTTTTCTTCTGTTCATCCGTCGGATCTTTCAGGGTCGTTGCTTTTTTGATATCTTCCGGATATTCATGAACCATTTCCCACGGGAAGCATTTTAATAACATATAGACATAGGCGATCCAAAGGATCGACCAGATTATTCCGTTTATCAGTGCACTTCTAATCATATTTTTTTATCCTTTCTTGAAACACGAAAATCACAGCAGGTTCCACCGCTTGCCAATGTTTGTGTCCTCTTCAGATCAGCACCCATCAGATCATAGGTGATAAAGTCCGCTTCACAGAGATATCGGATCAGATGGAAACAATTCTCTCTTTTTCCCAGCTGACAAAGCCCGCATCTGGTATAAATCAGATCATAGTGATCTTTCTCTCTTTGAAAACTGTATCTCCAATCCATCTCATCATCGGATTTTTGCGAAAGAAAAGCCCCTTTATCTTTCTGCAGAAGCGTCTTTTCATCAAATGCATCTTCTTTTTTGTGGGCATTGACCATCGGCTTGCTGCTGCAGAGAGCCAGAATCAGTTTATGAAAAAGTTCATCGCTAATCATATCCGGATAGGCTTTGTAGAAGGACAGCGCATAACATCCCATCAGGACGTTGCCGATAAAAGGATTATCTTTGGGAAGCGCAGGAGTACGAATGATCATAGCCTTGTATTCTTTATGAACTTGCTTCTTTGATAATGAAAAACCTTCCCGTTTAAAAAGAGAGTAAGCATATTTATCAAAGATCAGCGGAAACAATCTGGCAGTCAAATCAAATTTCATACTGCCTCCTTAATAAGAATATTTTCAAATAAAGTGCAGTATAGAGCATCTTCAATGAAATACAGCTGG
>JAFTFD010000099.1 GCA_017449745.1 Lachnospiraceae bacterium | reverse complement strand
GGGATTTAATTGAGTAACTAGCCCAGTAATGCTGGGACACTGAAAAAACAGCTTAATTAATGGGCGATTCAATTGAGTAAATAGCTAAATTGCTTTGCGAATCTTAATGGCTTTGTATACCAAAACAAGTAAGTGCAGGAATGATATACATGGCAGCGGCCTGGAAATGTATATCAAATCAAGCAAGTCTGAGAATGATATACAGAGCAGCGGCCTGAAAATGTATATCAAATCAAGCAAGTGCAGGAATGATATACACGGCAGCAGTCTGGAGATGTATATCAAATCAGGCAAGTGCGGGAATGATATACACGGCAACGGCCTGGAAATGTATATCAAATCAAGCAAGTGCTGGAATGATATACACGGCGGCGGCCGCGGGATGTATATCAAATCAAGCAAGTGCATAAATGATATACACGACACCGGCTTCACCGGCCTCAATGGAATTTATTACTCAATTAAATATCCCTTTAAGCGACATGATTAATCAGTCTTATAGAAATACACGCGCCCGTACAGTAATGATTTTTCTGGCCCGCAACATTTTTGATAGAATCCGGTTCCTCAGACCGTGGTGGAAATTGCCTTAATTTGATGCCCACACGACCCTGGATGGCTATTATCCCTGTTTTTGTGGTAATATTTCCAGGGCTGGAGAAGTCGCCTCGCGTGCATGACTGCTCATTTTTGTAAATCAGCCCGTGGACGGCAGATTTATTTACCACAGGAATAATTATGTCTAAGGTTTCCTGTGGTGCAGGCTTCCGGAAGCAAAGAAATCCGTCGCAACATATAAATAGATTTCAATGACACACTGTTGTGCGAGTGAAAAAAACAGCGGAAAACCGCACAACAAGAAAATCTGTTTTCAAGATCCCTGTGGTGCGGGTCAAAAAGATGTTCAAAATCACACGGTCAGCAGGTGCAATTCAGAGTCTTCTTGTGGCGCCGGATTTTACTGAATTAAATATCCCTTTGATTCACAAAGCAAAAATAGCATCTACGTAAGAAAATCCCATTAGTTCACCACCTTAAATCCCATTTACCTTTTGAGTCCAGACCATTTTTCCTGTTTATTAGTCCTTTCACATACTAGTAGACATAAAGCATTCGGAATGCGTAAAATAAGGAACGTATCCAAGAGTAGCACTATTGATTTCCTGCGGATATGTTCATATGTTTCAAGAAAACTAATAACTGCTGATTTCCAGCGGATATATTCATATGTTTCAAGCATACTTATTACTATTGATCTCCTGCCTGAGGATATGTTCCTCTGCTTCAAGAATACTATTAAAATACTATTGATAAATGAAAAGAGGATGATAATGGCTCTGACGCAAAGGCTGGATCACCGCGACTTCGGTCCTCTGTACAGCAGGGATTCTGAAATACTGATATTGGGCAGTTTTCCCTCCGTAAAATCAAGGGAAGCGAAATTCTATTATGGTCATCCCCAGAACCGATTCTGGAGGATCCTGCGCGCACTGGACGATCCCGCGGTCATGAAAAGGGTGAATGAGGGGGAATCTGTAGATATCTCTGATCTGGATATCGCTGCACGGGCAGCCATGGCTTCCCGCCTGCATTTTGCGCTGTGGGATACGATCGAGAGCTGCGTGATCACCGGCTCCTCTGACAGTTCCATCAGAGACGTCATTGTCAATGATATTCCTGAGATCCTGGCTGCTGCTCCTATCCGGAAAATCGCCTGCAACGGAACGGCTTCTTATGATCTGTTCATGAAATACGCTTATCCCGAAGTGCTGAGCTACTATCAACGCATTAACGGCGTTTCACCTGCAAATACGGAAATCTTCGCCGCCGATATTTCTGAGTTCTCTGAAATTTCCGTGACTTACGAGGTCCCGGAAATCATTAAGCTTCCCTCCAGCAGCCCGGCAAACGCTGCCTGGAGTCTGAAGAAGCTTACCGCAGAATGGGCAGCAAAACTGATATAGCATCTACCGGAGGAGTCATGATCACCCGACACTTTAATATTAACGGCCTCGATATTGAGGCCAGATATAGCGAAAGCACAGTTGAAAATATCTTTCTGCCTTTTTTGCAGAAGCTGACCGGTCTGCAAAAAGAAAAGGGCCGTCGTATCCTGGTTATGCTGGCCGCGCCGCCCGGTGCAGGAAAGAGCACTCTTTTAAGTTTCCTGGAACAGCTCGCCCGCGAAAATGAGGAGCTCAAAGAGATCCAGACGATCGGTATCGATGGGTTTCATCGGCAGCAGGATTATCTTCTTACGCATACGACGATTCGTAACGGTGAAGAAATCCCGATGGTGAGGATCAAGGGAGCTCCGATTACTTTTGATCTTGAAAAGCTGGCTGAGCGGATCCAGAGGGTTGCCGCGGGCGAGAACTGCGGCTGGCCGGTCTATGACCGGCTTCTCCACAACCCGATCGAGGATGTGATCCGGGTCGACGGCGACATCGTGCTGTTAGAGGG
Source organism: Lachnospiraceae bacterium (assembly GCA_017449745.1). Lineage (GTDB taxonomy): Bacteria > Bacillota > Clostridia > Lachnospirales > Lachnospiraceae > CAG-791. The sequence continues at coordinate 22,551 of JAFTFD010000099.1, read as the reverse complement.
CAATTATCTGCTGCTTGATGAGGATGGATGGCGCGACCTTTCAAAATACGCGGATTACACCGTCTCCCTGGTCGCGGATGAAGAGCTTCTCAGGACACGCCTTATCGAAAGGCGAATAAAAACAGGAGTCTCCGAAGAAGACTCCCGCAAATTTGTGGACTACAGCGATATGGTAAATGTACGGACCTGCCTTCAGAATTCAAAGCCTGCTGATCTGACTCTGAAGATCTGTCCGGATGATGACTATATACAAGTTTAAGGAACTTTTCGAATCATAGAATCCACGTAAAAAGGGCTCCGTCCGGAGCCCTTTTTTGTATCACTCTCTGTTTATATAACAGAATCGCTGGTCTCAACGATTTGAAAATTATTTGTTGTAACCGTCGACCTCAACGAATGATCAATCATCTGATGTCGTTGATGATCTCTGAGATTAACAATTATTTGTTGTAGTTGACGATCTCAGCGAAGTCAGCCTTGAGGGAAGCGCCGCCGATCAGGCCGCCGTCGATGTCGGGCTTAGCAAGGAGTTCCTTGCAGTTGCCGGCATTCATGGAGCCGCCGTACTGGATGCGGATCTTCTCAGCTGTATCTGTGTCATAGATCTCAGCGATGCAGTCGCGGATCGCTTTGCAGACTTCCTCAGCCTGGTCAGCTGTAGCAGTCTTGCCCGTGCCGATAGCCCAGATGGGCTCGTAAGCGATGACGATGCCTGCTGCCTGCTCTGCTGTAACGTTCTGCAGATCGGACTTGATCTGAAGGCGGATCCAGTCAAGAGTAACGCCTGCTTCTCTCTGCTCCAGAGTCTCGCCGCAGCAAAGGATCGGAACAAGGCCGTGCTCAAGAGCTTTGAGGACCTTCTTGTTAAGGAACTCATCTGTCTCTTTGAAATACTCTCTTCTCTCGGAGTGGCCGATGATGACATACTTAGCGCCTGCATCAACGATCATGTTGGGAGCGATCTCACCAGTGTAAGCGCCCTTTTCCTCGATGTACATGTTCTCAGCGCCAACCTGTACGTTTGTGCCTGCAACAGCCTCAACTACGGGAACGATATCGATCGCGGGTACGCAGTAAACTACGTCCACATCCGGGTTGTTTACGAGGGGCTTGAGCAGCTCAACAAGTTCCTTAGCCTCGCTGGGAGTCTTGTTCATCTTCCAGTTGCCGGCGATAATTTTCTTTCTTGCCATTTCTGTTCTCCTTATGTAATGCTGCCCGCCATATGCGGGCAGCGCCTGATCAATTGAATTGTGCCCGCTCCTTATAGAGCGTCCTATGCAATCTTCGTATTTTGAAAATTGCTAATTAAGCACGGTCGTCTGCTGCTGCAACGCCGGGAAGCTCTTTACCCTCAAGGAACTCAAGGGAAGCACCGCCGCCAGTGGAGATATGGCTCATCTTGTCAGCAAAACCAAGCTGGTTAACAGCTGCTGCGGAATCGCCGCCGCCGATGATGGTTGTAGCCTCAGTCTCAGCCAGAGCCTTAGCGACAGCCTTTGTGCCCTCAGCAAGGACAGGGTTCTCGAAAACGCCCATAGGTCCGTTCCAGACAACTGTCTTAGCAGTAGCAACTGCCTCAGCATAGAGCTCTTTGGTCTTGGGACCGATATCCATGCCCATCTTGTCAGCGGGGATCGCTGTGATGTCAACGACCTCTGTAGTGATGGAAGGATCATCGATCGGATCCGGGAAGTGGTCAGTGATGACTGCATCGACAGGGAGCAGGAGCTTCTTGCCAAGGCTCTGAGCCTTCTCGATCATCTCTTTGCAGTAGTCAAGCTTTGTATCATCGCAGAGGGATGTGCCGATCTCATTGCCCTGTGCCTTTGCGAATGTGTAAGCCATACCGCCGCCGATGATGAGTGTGTCGCACTTCTCAAGGAGATTGGAAATAACGTTGAGCTTATCAGCAACCTTTGCACCGCCGAGGATAGCAACGAAAGGACGAACCGGATCCTCAACAGCCTGGCCGAGGAACTTAATCTCTTTCTCCATCAGGTAGCCAACTACGCAGGAGCCGCCCTTAGCGCGGACATATTTTGTCACGACAGCGACGGAAGCGTGTGCTCTGTGAGCGGAACCGAAAGCATCGCAGACATAGTCGTCGCAGAGCTCAGCAAGCTCTTCTGCGAACTTCTCGCCAGCCTTGCCGGGCTTGGTCTCTTCCTCGCCTCTGAAACGGGTGTTCTGAAGGAGGACGACATCGCCTTCGTTCATAGCTGCAACAGCTGCTGTTGCATCAGCGCCGGTTACGTTGTAATCAGCGACGAATTTGACTTCCTTGCCGAGCTTCTCGGAAAGTCTTGCTGCAACGGGAGCAAGAGACTCACCCTCGTTGGGGCCGTTCTTAACTTTGCCGAGGTGGGAGCAAAGGATGACCTTGCCGCCATCGTTGATGAGCTTCTTGATCGTAGGCAGTGCAGCCACGATACGGGTCTCATCTGTGATAACGCCGCCCTTAAGCGGAACGTTGAAATCGCATCTGACAAGAACTCTCTTGCCCTTTACGTTGATATCATCAACGGACTTTTTGTTTAAACCAGCCATTGTATTATTCTCCTTAATAAAATTGGTGAAATAAAGGATCCTAAAGACATAGGGAACTGCCCCTTGTCCCATTTACGTTTAAAAAGAGGTCCTGGCCCATGCAGGCCGGACCTCTCCGTTTGTTTAATATGATGTTTTTATGGCATAGCCTTGCACCTCGCACTTACGTGCTCGGTCATATGGCTGCGCCATATATGATCATCGAATCATAAACTCTCGCTCAGGTAAACCTGGCTCGTGTTTACGATCCTCTGCTCATGCAAGGCTTATTTCAGCTCTGCAAGGTATTTGATGGTTCTGACCATCTGGCTTGTGTAGGAGTTCTCGTTGTCATACCAGGAAACAACCTCAACAAGGCTCTTGTCGCCCATAGGAGCAACCATGGTCTGTGTAGCATCAAACAGGGAACCAAATCTCATACCAACGATATCGCTGGAGACGATCTGCTCCTCAGTGTAACCGAAGGACTCTGTAGCAGCAGCCTTCATAGCAGCGTTGATCTCGTCCTTTGTGACAGCCTTGTCAACAACTGCGAACAGAAGTGTTGTGGAGCCTGTAGGTGTAGGAACACGCTGTGCAGCGCCGATGAGCTTGCCGTTCAGCTCAGGGATAACAAGGCCGATAGCCTTTGCAGCGCCTGTGCTGTTGGGAACGATGTTAGCTGCGCCTGCGCGAGCTCTTCTGAGGTCACCCTTTCTCTGAGGGCCGTCAAGGATCATCTGATCGCCAGTGTAAGCGTGGATCGTGCACATGATTCCGGACTCGATCGGAGCGAAATCGTTCAGAGCCTTAGCCATAGGAGCAAGGCAGTTTGTTGTGCAGCTTGCAGCGGAGATGATGGTATCTTCCGGTGTCAGAGTCTCATGGTTAACGTTGTAAACGATTGTAGGAAGATCATTTCCTGCAGGAGCGGAAATAACGACCTTCTTAGCGCCGGCATTGATATGAGCCTGAGCCTTAGCCTTGGATGTATAGAATCCGGAGCACTCAAGAACAACATCAACATCCTCTGCTGCCCAAGGGCAATTGTTTGCATCGGGCTCTTTGTAGATCTTGATGGTCTGTCCCTTGACAGTGATCGTGCCTGCCTCGTCGTCAGCAGTCACATCATCCTCATGACCGATCTCAACATAACGACCCTGTGTTGTGTCATACTTAAGAAGATGAGCGAGCATCTTGGGGCTTGTCAGATCGTTGATAGCGACGATCTCATATCCCTCTGCACCAAACATCTGTCTGAATGCAAGACGACCAATACGGCCAAAACCATTAATTGCAACTCTTACTGCCATTTTTGTTTCCTCCTGATAAATTTGGATTTGAATAGAATTTGACAGTTGATAAAATTAGTACTTGTCAAATTTTTGTCAGCGCTTATATATTACTCTATATGGTGCATAAATTTCAAGTGGCACCATCGAAATCATCGCAGTTTCAGCATGTTTCATAATGTTTTCCATTAAAAGTGTCATTAATTACGACTCTGCTCTGCGCTAATGTCTGTCATTTTCAAGGCCGCTGCGAAGAGCAGTGGGAACGGATAACCACATGGCCGCTATTTTTGCTGATTATCATCTTCACTCATCCTTTTCCGCAGACAGCGACGCTCCTGCAGAAGAACAGGTTCGCGCCGCCATTAAGGCAGGTCTTACGGCTGCCTGTTTTACGGAGCACGTCGATCTGGATTCCCCGTTCCTGAACGCTCCTGACGACGACCGACTCGCCTTTTATATCGATGAGGAAAAATACCTGCAGGCTGCCTCTGCCTTAAAGGAAAAATACAAGGACAGGATCCGGCTGTCTTTCGGCGTCGAGATGGGCCTTAATCACACGATGACGGAGGAAGTCATCCGCTACCTGCAGGAACATCCGCAGTTCGATTATGTGATCGGGTCCACGCACTCCTCCCGGGGGATGGATCCGTATTACGATTCCTTCTTTGAGCCTTATTCTGGTTCGAGCCATTTGAACGCGAATGAGCGATGTGATTTTGATCCCTACCGGATCTATTTCGATGATGCTTTAAAAAATCTGGAATCTCTATTTCAGTATAAAAAAGAGCACGGGATCTCAGAGCGTCTTATCGATTCCTACGCCCATCTGGATTATGTGCTAAGATGCGGGCCTGCCAGGGCAGACGGCAGTTCCCCGGAGCGCACAGCAGCATATTATTATGAAAAATATAAGGATATTATCGATGAGATGCTGCGCCTCCTGATCCGTGAGGAAGTCTGTCTTGAGGTAAATACTTCGCCGCTCAAAAAAGGCTTTCCCGAGACGAATCCCGGAAAAGCCGTTCTGTTAAGATATAAAGAGCTGGGCGGTGAACTGATCACCATCGGCTCTGATGCACACGCGCCTGAAGGAATTGCTTTTGGCTTTGATCAGGCAAGGGACCTGCTCCTGGCGTGCGGCTTTAAATACTATGCCGTGTTCGCCGGAAGGGTTCGGGAGATGCACCGTTTATAAATCATCATTTATTAAGATTCTCTGTAAGCATCTTTTACGAATCAGTCACCCCAGTGGAAACCTGCTGAAGGCTTGGCTTCCTGAACCGTCTCTCCGGCTGCTTCTGCTATTTCTTCAGCGGCTGCTGCGGCTTCTTCCACGGGAGCCTCGACTGCCTCGGCGACTTCCACTGCTGCCTCTGCGGCTGCTTCTACTGGTGCCTCAGCAACTTCTTCCACTGCTTCTTCGAAAGCTTTTGCTGCCTCTGCCGCTGCCTCTACAGGAACTTCAGCGACTTCTTCCACTTCATCTGCGACAGCTTCTGTTGCCTCTGCCGCTGCCTCTACAGGAGCCTCGGCAACTTCTTCCACTGCCTCCGCGACAGCTTCTGTTGCCTCTGCCGCTGCCTCTACAGGAGCCTCCGCAACTTCTTCCGCTGCTTCTGCGACAGCTTCTGTTGCCTCCGCGGCTGCTTCTGCCGGAGCCTCAACAACTTCTTCCGCTGCCTCAGCGACCGCTTCTGCTGCTTCTACCGGAACTTCAGTTGCTTCCGCCACTGTCTCTGCAGCCTCCGCGGCTGCTTCTGCCGGAGCTTCAGCAACTTCTTCCGCTGCTTCTGCCGCTTCCACTACAGCTTCTGCAGCCTCTTCTGCTGCTTCTACAGGTGCATCGACTGCTTCCGCCACTGTCTCTGCAGCCTCCGCGGCTGCTTCTGCCGGAGCTTCTACAGCCTCAGCGACAGTCTCAGCTGCTTCTGCAGCTACTACAGCCTCAGCTGCTTCCGCAGCCTGCTCGACCTGCGCGTTTTCCTGTACTTCCTCTACTGCAGAAGCTTCCTCTGCAGGTGCTGCTGCCTCTGCGTTTTTCTCCTCAGTATCCATCTCGTGATTCTGCTCGATGGCTTTCTTTTCAAAAGGATAATAGACGCCGGTCTGGGAACGGATCTCGTCCATCAGGCGCATGATCTTAAGTGTCTGCTCATGAGGCATTGCCCAGGGCTCGATCCTGTGGGCATTGATCGCCTGGATGCTGGCTATGACTTCGTATTCGTAGCCGGTCTTCTGTCTCGGTCTCTTATATTTGGCGACTTTCTTATGTCTGCTGTCATAGACAGTCAGGCTCTCAGGATCGTTGATATTTTCAACTACAACATAGCCTTTGTCGCCGTAGATCACGCCGCGGCGGTCTGTGACGGAGGACATCGAAGCCATCAGGTTCGCTACTTTTCCGTCTTTATAAGTAATTGTGATGCCGTCCTGTTCGTCCACAAACTCCTCTGTGTAGGAAGCTGCGGCAGAGATCTTCTCAATAGCATCTCCAAAGAACATGGAAGCAAAGTTAAGAGGATATACGCCGAGATCAAGCAGCGCACCGCCGGCAAGATCAGGATCGATCATGCGCTGCACGTGGGTCAGCGGATAGCCGAGATTTGCCGTCAGCATAACAGGTTTGCCGATGACGCCGCTGTCCAGGACTTCTCTTATAGTCTTGTTAAAAGGCATATAACGGGTCCAGATCGCCTCTGCGAGAAAAACATTCTTCTCTTTGGCGATGCGGATGAGTTCTTCCGCCTGCTCTGCGTTTACCGTGAAGGCCTTCTCGACCAGGACTGCTTTCCCGGCCTCGAGACACATTTTGGCATTCTCATAGTGCTCGGAGATCGGCGTTGCGATATAGATCAGGCCGACCTTCTTATCTGCTGCGAGATCTGCATAAGAGCCATAGGCTTTCTTGAATCCGTACTTGTGTGCAAATTCGTCTGCCTTTTTCTGATCTCTGGAAGCGATTGCGTAAAGCTTTGCCTTTCTTGTTCTCTTGAGTGTGTTTGCCATCGTAGCCGCGATGTTTCCGGCGCCCATGATCGCAATGTTGACATTACCAAACATAGTCCCCTCCTTCTTAAATTCTTTCTATTTTTATTATTTTACAGTTTTACTGTTTTGCTGCCTTCGTTGTTTTATTGGTTTCGTTGGTTTTACTGATTTTTCCGGCTTCGTTGTTTTTGCTGTTTTGCTATTATCACTCTTTATGGATAACTTCAAAGAATTCGCTCTTCACAAACGCCTCAGAGCCATTGAAGCGGATGCGGCTCCAGCCGTTGTCCTGCTGCTCGATCAGTTCAAAAGTAGAACCTGCCACAACCTGTCCGAGCCTCTCGCTCTCCGCCGAATCCGACATACGGATATTCACGATATCCAGCGCCCTCAGATATGTTTTTCCGCTTTCGAGACCATCCTCATCGACCTCGCCCGTGCTCTCGGAGCTCTGCGGCTGTGAAGCCTTCTGCATGGCAGCGAGTGCCTGTCCGACAGAAAGATCAATGTTTGAAGAGAGTTCGTTCAGATACAGATACAACGATTCATCGGATGAAACCAGCTCGTTGTAATCCGCGGTCACCTGATTGTTCAGATCCACCACGTCATCCTCAACGGATACCTGCGCAATATAATCCGCCACAGATCTGGGCTGATCCTCAGCGCTGTTGATATAGAGAGTTCCATCCTCTCTCGTGCAGACATAGATCGTCTGAAGTCCGGGCACCTTCCAGTCGTGGTCCAGGAATTTCATCCAGGTTACAACATAGGCTACATAGCTTCCCTCTTCCGGTCCCTTTTTCGTATAAACATCGATCTGGGGATAAGAATCAATATATTTGGAAACTTCCGTGATGCGGATCTTCTCTTCCGGTGCCAGCTCACTGCTTAAAGCCTCGATCGTACTGACATCTCCGTCAGCTGTCGCATCATAGTATTGGCGGAACAAGGCGTTTACATCCTCATAAGCGTTTTTCTCAAGGACGATCTCCTCTTCGGTTTCTTCTTCGACCACTTCCTCGACAGGCTGCTCCGCCGGCTGCAGCACAGGCGTACGGCTTTGGTGTGTCCACAGTCCGATTCCCAGGGTAAGTCCCAGGGCCACGATCAGTGACAGGGGCATGACGATTCTCGTATTTCTGGCCAGAAAGCGCTTGATATGACGGATCCTTCTGGCAAGTCTTCTTCTAAATCTCATATGTTTCTATACTTAATATCCTTTGTAATCTCACAGCGGCCCAGATCCAGAACGATCCCCGGCCAGGATTCACTAACAACGAGTCCGCATAGTACCAAAAAAGGGTGCCGCTAAGCGACACCCTGCCCGCTGCACCCGACAGGAATCGAACCTGCATTAAAGGCGTCGGAGGCCTTCGTTCTATCCATTAGACTACGAGTGCTGACAGTCACAACAAGCGGTGTGCTGATAACCCTATAGTACACCGATTCTGTTATGAATTACAATAAAAAAACAAGAGAGCCGTCCGTTCCCGGACAGCTCTCATAATATACCACAGCTTTTTTACCGAGTCAACCGACCGCCTCCGGGACATTCGTCGCCCAGAGACCTGCCGGCATATAACAAGAAGCGTTCAGCCGTATCTGCTAATTGCATCAGCTTCTCAGCTCGATTCCCATTGTGAACTTAAGCTTGCGGAGGATTTTATCGACATATCCGTCGACAGTATCCGCCTTGAACTCTTCCTCGCCTGGTGTGAAGGTGACCGTAAAGGCCATGGACTTCATGCCGGTCAGGATCTGTGCGCCTTCATAGACGTCGAAGAGCTGCACGTCTGTCACGTACTTGCAGGCACCATAGATAGCTTCCTCGATCTGGCCGCAGGTAACTGTCTCAGGCATTACGAAGGCAAGGTCACGCTTCTCAACAGGGAACTTCGGAAGCGGCTCGAAGCGGCCGACTTTTCCGTACCACTGGGAGAGAGCCTTGAGATCCAGCTCAGCCACATAGGCAGGGACACGCATGTCGACATCCTTCTGGATCTCGTAAGTGACCTGTCCGAGGTAACCGACTTCTACGCCGTCGCAGAGGACTTTCGCAGCGCGGTAAGGATGCAGGAAGGTCTTGACGCACGGCTCATAGGTGAACTTCAGCAGCAGTGTATCTGCCACAGCTTCCACCATGCCCTTTAATGTGAAGAAGGACTCCTGCTCGCCCCAGATGCCGAGGCAGAGCGTCATGTTCTCTTCCGGATACTCGGTCAGTGGCAGAGCCTTGGGCTCGAAGCGGCTGCCCATCTCGAAGAGACGTCCTGCCAGAGTTGCTTTTTTCTGGTTGCGGGAGATTGCGCGGATCATCTGCGGAGCCAGCGTGGTTCTCATCAGGGAGAGATCCTCGTTGATCGGGTTGATCAGGCGGATCGCTGTTCTCTCCTTTCCATCCTCGGGGATCCTTAAGAGATCCAGATCAGACGGGGAAAAGAAAGAGTAATGGATCGCCTCATAAGCGCCGACACTGCACATCGACCTGCGGAGCTTGAGCTCTGTCTTCTGCTTTACGTTCCGGCCGCCCATCGTAACGAGAGCTTCCTTGAGGAACGTGGGCTGCACATGGTCATAGCCGTACATACGGATGACTTCCTCAGCGATATCCGGATAGGACTCCATATCCTCGCGGTATGCGGGGATCTGGATCGTGAGCTCATCTCCGTTTATGACGGGATCCATATTGAGGCCTGTCAGGATGCGGACAATATCCTCATCCGGAACGGTGATTCCGAGAACGTCATTGACCTTCCTGATGCTCGCCTTCATCTCGTGAGGCTCGATGGAGTTGCCGGTGTTGACATCCATCCTGGTAGAGGAAACTTTGCCGGCGCCGAGCTCTTCGATCAGGTGCAGGGCACGGTTCATAGCGAGCACGGTCGTGTACTCATAGACGCCCTTGCTGAAAGCGGCGCTGGAATCAGAGGACTGTCCCAGAGCGCGGGAGCTCTTGCGGATGTTGTCTCTCATGAATTTTGCGGACTCAAAGGTGACGCTGGTCGTGGTGTCGCGGATCTCAGAGTTGAGACCGCCCATGATGCCGGCAAGGGCAACGGGGCCTTCCGCATCGCAGATGACCAGGTTCTCGTTCGTCAGGGCAAATTCTTTCTCATCGAGGGTGACGATCTTTTCGCCCTCTGCCGCGCGTCTGACGATGATGCGGTTTCCGCGAAGGAACTCGCCGTCAAAAGCGTGCATCGGCTGTCCGATCTCCTTCATGACGTAATTCGTGATATCGACGACGTTGGAGATCGCATTGTTGCCGACAAGTGCGAGACGTCTTCTCATCCATGCGGGAGAAGGACCGATCTTGACGTCATAAACATAATGCCCGATATAGCGAGGGCACAGATCCGGAGCCTCGACCGTGACGGAAAATCCGTCGTTAACGACCTCTGTCGGATGGAAATCCGTCGCGGGCATCTTCAGCTCTTTTCCGAGAACTGCGGCGATTTCTCTTGCGATGCCGAGAATGCTCTGGCAGTCCGGACGGTTTGCCGTGATCGCGATGTCGTAGATCCAGTCATCGAGTCCTACGATCGGCTTTACGTCTGCGCCGACCTCGGCGTCATCCGGCAGAACGAGCAGCCCGTTGTAGCCGGCGCCGGGATACATATCCTCGTTGATGCCGAGCTCTGTTCCGGAGCACAGCATACCCTCGGAGTCATAGCCTCTGAGCTTTCCTTTTTTGATGGTCATAAGGCCGGTCACGGTCACATGATCCTTGGCAGTCTCAATGACCTGCGCTCCGACCAGCGCCAGAGGGTATTTTTTTCCTGCCTCGACGTTATCCGCGCCGCAGCAGACCTGGAAGGAACCGTGCGCGCCCGCATCGACCTGGCACACATGAAGGTGTGTCTCGGGGATCGGATCGCACTGCGTAACAAGGCCGACGACGACATCGCTGATGTCCGCGCCGAGCTGCGTGAGTTCTTCCACTTCAAAGCCGCAGGAGAAGAGTTTTTCCTCGAGCTCCTGAGGCGTCACATCAATATCTACATAATCTTTCAGCCAGCTAAGTGGTGCAAGCATAATTACCTCCATGTTGAAGTGCTGTTCAGCATTGTGGGACAGGGGTGACAGACCCCTTTGTCTTACTCCTGGTCGCCGATCTGCTCAAGGACCTGCAGATCCGACTCAAACAGCAGCTTAATGTTGTTGATGCCGTATTTGAGCATCGCGATTCGCTCCATACCCATACCGAAAGCAAGTCCGGAATACTCATCCGGGTCAATGCCGCAGTTTTCAAGGACTTTGCGGTTGACGATGCCGGCGCCCAGCACTTCGATCCAGCCTGTGCCTTTGCAGAGGCTGCACCCCTTGCCGCCGCAGGAGAAACAGCTGCAGTCGACTTCCACGGAAGGCTCCGTGAACGGGAAATAAGAGGGTCTTAAGCGCGTTGTTGTACCCTCGCCGAAGATCTTCTGCACGAAAACATCCAGCATGCCCTTCAGGTCGCTGAGAGTGATCTTCTTATCGACGACAAGGCCTTCCATCTGGGAGAACATCGGGGAATGCGTCGCATCGTCGTCGGAGCGGAACACCTTGCCGGGAGAGAGGATCTTGATCGGAGGCTTTTTGCTCTCCATTACGTGGATCTGTCCGGCACTGGTCTGTGTGCGCAGCAAAAATTCCGGGGACAGATAAAATGTATCCTGCATGTCTCTTGCCGGGTGATCCTGCGGTGTATTCAGAGCCGTGAAGTTGTAATAATCCGTCTCGATCTCCGTTCCCTCGTAGACCTCAAATCCCATGCTGGCAAAAATATCGATCAGCTCTTCGCGGACCTGCGTCACGGGATGAAGGTGGCCGGGGACCATTTTGACCGGCGGCATGGTGATGTCGATTTTCTCGGATGCGTAGCGCAGCTCAAGCTCCCTCTGACGCATCTTTTTATCGATTTCCTCAAACCGCTCGCTCGCCCAGGCTTTGAGCTCATTGACGGTCTTGCCGTACTCCGCCTTCTGGTCGGCGGGGACGCTCTTCATATCCTGCATGAGCTGTCCGATCACGCCTTTTTTGTCGAGGAAGTTCTTACGGGCTTCGTAAGCCGCTTTGGAGGAGGTCAGCTGTTCCGCATTTTTCCTGATCTCTTCGCGGATCTTTTCCGCCCGCTGCCGTAATTCATTCAAATCAGCCATGTATGCTTCTCCTTTAAATGGGCAGGAGGCTGCCGTTCGGAAGCCCCTGCCGGTTTTGTGTATTATATCAGTCGATGTGATCGATCACTTCGAGGGAGTGCTCGCGGTTCATCTTCTCGCACAGTCCGAGGAAGACGTCCAAAGGAACGTTGTTCATCTGCTTGTTGCCGCGAACGTTGACGGAGACGGTATTCTCCGCTGCTTCCTTGTCGCCAAGGACCAGGATGTAAGGGTCCTTGTAGCTCTTGAAGGCCTTGATCTTCTCCTTCATGTTCTTGTCGCTGTAATCTGCCTCGGCGCGGATGCCTGCTGCCTGCAGGGCGTCCATGACCTTCTTGGCATACTCATTATGCTCCTCGCGGATCGGCACAACTGCGACCTGGTAAGGGGAGAGCCAGAAGGGGAAGATGCCCTTGAAGTTCTCGATGATGATGCCGATGAAGCGCTCGAGGGATCCGTAGATCGCGCGGTGGATAACGACCGGCATCTCGAGGTTCCCGTCCTGTGTCTGATAAGTCAGGCCAAAATTGTGAGGCAGCTGGAAGTCGAGCTGGATCGTGCCGCACTGCCACTCTCTTCCGAGAGCATCCTTGATCTGCAGGTCGATCTTCGGACCGTAGAAGGCGCCGTCGCCCTCGTTGATCTCGTAGCCGCCCTCGCCGTATTTTTTGTCAAGGATCTTCTTTAAAGCAGCCTCAGCGCGGTTCCACACCTCGATGTCACCCATAAAGTCATCGGGTCTTGTGGAGAACTCAGCGCGGTATGTGACGCCAAAGGTGGAGTAGATCTCATCGGCGATCGCGATGATATCGGCGATCTCGTCCTCGATCTGGGACTCCATGACGAAGGTATGGTCGTCATCCTGACGGAACTCCTGCACGCGGAAGAGGCCGTTCATCTGTCCGGATTTCTCCTTGCGGTGCAGAACATCATATTCGCTGTAACGGATCGGCAGCTCCTTGTAGGAGTGGACCGTTCTCTTATAAGTCATCATCGCGTTAGGGCAGTTCATGGGCTTAGCTGCCATGGTGTCCTCAGCCTCGCGGTTATAGACAGCGGAGCCGGCTGCGATCTTGACGTTCTTTGCAGGTGCCTCGGGATCCTGCAGGTTCTCGATCACCTCTTCGATATTGGCGTCCGCCTTGAGCCATCCGGAGACGCCGGGCACCATGAACATGTTGTTGACATAGTGTGCCCAGTGGCCGCTGATGAGCCAGAGCTTCTTGTTGTTGATAAGCGGAGCGCTGATCTCGGTGTAGCCGTGTTTTTCCTGGATCTCGCGGGAGAACTTAAGGAGAGCCTGGTACATCTTCCAGCCTCTGGGCAGCCAGTAAGGCATGCCGGGCGCTGTCTCGTCAAACATAAACAGGGAGAGCTCGGAACCGATCTTCTTGTGGTCGCGCTCCATGGCTTCCTTGATCATGTTCTTGTGCGCCTTGAGGGCATTCTTGTCTGGGAACGCATAAGCGTAAATGCGGAGCATGCTGTCCCTGTGCTCGTCGCCTCTCCAGTAAGCGCCGGAGACGCTGCGGATCTCAAAAGCAGCATTCATGAGCTCCTGGGAATTCTCAATGTGCGGTCCGCGGCAGAGATCGACGAAATCATCGCCTGTGAGATAGATCGTGATCGTCTCGTCCTCAGGAAGGTCATTGATCAGCTCTGTCTTAAATTTCTGGTCTTTGAAGATTTCCAGTGCTTCCGCCTTGGTCACTTCTTTTCTAGTCCAGGTCTCGCGGCGCTTGATGATCTCGCGCATCTTGTCCTCGATGGTCTTGAAATCATCCTGTTTGACCTGCACGCCCTCGGGCATGACAAAATCATAATAGAATCCGTCCGCGATCTGGGGACCGATGGCATACTGTACGTCCTTGCCATAGATCTCGATCACAGCCTTAGCCAGGATATGGGCCAGGGAATGACGGTACACTTCCAGAAACTCTTCTCTTTCCATTGCTTTCCTCCTGAAGATTTCACTGCTGTCAGCTTGCGACTTCAAAAAACTGCGATGCTGCCGGTGTCTTCGGTTTTTGATCGAAACCGAAAAAATAAAATCCCTGACACCCTGGGATCCAGGTCGTGTCAGGGACGTATCATTACTGTTGAATACGCGGTTCCACCCTGCTTGCCGGAAGAAAGACCGGCCGCTTCATTTCATTGATGTTATCGGAATCACCGTGCCGTATTAGGGCCCTCTCGGAGCTGGTCTTCAGAACACTTCCCGCCGGAATGCTCTCAGCACTATCCGCATTCCTCTCTGTTGCCTTCTGTGATCCTACTCTTCTCGTCATAGAGTTATATTCAGTTATGTGATTTATCATTTTACGCCTCGGAGCGAAAATTGTAAAGTTATATCTTTTATCAGACCGTCCGCAGGCATTTCTTCCCCGCATCGTAGTAATAGATATTATCGGAGAGCACTTCCGACCGGACGAGCACTTCGCTGGCGTTGATCTCACGCACGATGCTCCGCATTTCACCGGTGTCGATCATTTCCGATTCAGGGATCAGCAGCATCTCATGGATCGAACTGGGAATCACATAGTAGCTGCCTTCCAGGCGCTTTGCGATTTTATCCGGAATTCCAGGATAAAGGATGCAGGATGCACCCAGGAACATTTTCGTATTGGTCAGCACATAGATCAGGCCTTTCTCCTGCCTGATTTCTCCAGGTTCCTCACCGTTAAGCAGCATGAGCCTGTTTGCGAGTGTATCGATCACGGCAGGGAAGTCCCTCGCGTCATTCTCCATCGCCGTTTTGAACAAAGACTCCTTTGAAACTCCCCACAGCTCAAGATCCGAAAAGCTTACGATCGGAGCGGTCTCCCAGGCCCTGCTGGTATTCTGCGGCTCTGGTTCAGGAAGAATAAAAAAGATAACGGCCATATCCTCCAGCATGATATGCGGAATAAACTGCAGGATCTCTTTATGCTCTCCGCACATCATGCGAAGATAGATTTTATCTCTGACATCTTTAAATTCCGGTTGTAAAGAAACTGCTGTGTTATTGTTGTTTGTTGTGATCTGCATAATAGTAACCTCCGGTTCCGGCGGGACAATGTGCCATGCGACATTCGCTCGCTTTCGCTTCGCTCATGTCACGGCGTTCGCCGTATGAAGGAACATGCGCAGATGTTCTTTCGTGAGCAAGCTCCCAAAGAACGTCTGTGCATGTTCCTTCGCATGGCTCATTGCTGCGCGCAAAAAGAGACAATGAAAGCTTGTACTTTCATTGTCTCTTCGTTTCTCTGGCCGGATCCGGCTGATGCTATGCAGATCAGCTGATCATGCTCTGGAGAGATACTCCCCTGTTCTGGTATCGATCTTGATGCGATCGCCCTGGTTGACAAACAGCGGAACTGCGACCTGTGCGCCGGTCTCAACGATCGCGGGCTTGGTTGCGCCTGTAGCTGTGTTGCCCTTGAAGCCGGGCTCGGTATCTGTGATCTCGAGTTCTACAAACATAGGCGGCTCGATTGCGAACGGCTTGCCGTTGTAGGAATTGACCTTGACCATGTCGTTCTCTTTGACGAACTTCATGTTGTCGCCGACGATGTCATCGCCAAGAGCGATCTGGTCATAGTTCTCTGTATCCATAAAGGTATAGAGATCTCCATCCTTGTACAG
Organism: Lachnospiraceae bacterium; assembly: GCA_017449745.1. Lineage (GTDB taxonomy): Bacteria > Bacillota > Clostridia > Lachnospirales > Lachnospiraceae > CAG-791. Next base: position 6,971 of record JAFTFD010000099.1, on the reverse strand, counting down.
GTACTGATATTCCTTCTTGTCAACGCGTGCCTGAGGGAATTTCTCAGTAGGTCTGTATGTCGTCTCGGTAACGCCGCCATTGATGATGTCCTTGAGCTTCGTTCTGACAAAAGGAGAGCCTTTACCGGGCTTCACGTGCTGAAACTCAACAATTTCGCAAACGCTGCCATTCAGTTCAATGGTGATACCGTTTCTGAATTCACTAGCAGAGATCATATAAACTTCCTCCATAAAAAATAAGTCACAATTACTAAAATAGTGTACACTGCCGGTTTTTTAAATGCAAGAAAAATATTCCTACTTCCCCACGATATACTCCATGGCCTCAAGATATCCTGCAAGTCCGTGTCCGTAGATCTGCAGATCACAGGCGGGCGCCGTAACGGAGATCTTACGGAATTCCTCTCTGGACTGGATATCCGAGATATGGATCTCGACCTTGGGGACGAAGACGCTCTTGAGCGCGTCATGGATCGCGTAGCTGTAGTGCGTGTATGCACCGGGATTGATGACGACGCCGATCAGGTCTTTTTCATAGTAGGCCTCCTGCAGCCTGTCAATGATCGCGCCCTCGTGGTTGCTCTGCCAGCACTCGGCTGCAACGCCCAGCTCCGCAGCCTTGGCCTCGATCATCTTAACGAGACCTTCATAGTTTTCCGTTCCGTAGATCGATTTTTCGCGGATCCCGAGGAAATTGAGATTCGGCCCGTTGATCACGAGTATTTTTTTCATCTTCTTTCCTTTCCGGCAGATGCCTCTTATGATCATTTATTATTTCTGGAGCAGTGTCAGCAAAGATCTGCCATTCTCTCCAGGATCTCCCGCGCGATCTCGGAGGGTTCTCTTTCGTCCGTTATAATAGTGAGATCCGAGGCCTCCCGATAGGCATCTTCTCTTTCCGCCATGAGCGTGCGGATCTTCTGCATACGGTCCGGTCCCTGCAGGAGCGGCCGGGAAGTATCTTTCCCGACTCGTTTCAGCACGGTTTCCGGCTCTGCAGTAAGACGCACCACGGTGCCCAGCTGCTTTAAGAGCCGCCGGTTTTCTTCGCGGATAATTAGGCCGCCGCCGGCGGCGTAGATCCTGCCCTCCCGGCCTTCGCCCAGGAGCGTGTGCAGCATTCTGGTCTCTCTGTCGCGGAATCCGCTCTCGCCCTCTTCTGCAAAAATATCGGTGATCTTTTTCCCGGCGAGCTGTTCGATCAGCCTGTCCATATCGCAGCACTGTCTGCCTGTGCGCGCGGCGATTTCTCTGCTGATCCGGGATTTTCCACTTCCCATAAAGCCCACGAGAATCAGATTCTTAAGCGGTGTTAACGTCGTCCCTCTTTTTCCTTCTGATGCGGCAGCTGAAGCGACCGGTGCTGAAGGTCCTGCTGATGAGGCAGCCGGAGCAGCCTGCGCTGAAAATCCTGCTGCCGGGGTATCCGCCATCGACTTCGCCGCACTGCTGCCGCTGTTTTTGTTTCTTAAAAATTCCTGCAGCGCTCGATCGACCTTTTCCGCCGCCTCTGCCGGTACGCTCACTTCCGTCCACAGCTCATAGGCCGCGATTCCCTGCCAGAGCAGCATTCCCATGCCGCACCAGCCCGGCGCGCCCGCCTCATGGACTTTTTTAAGGAACGCCGTCTCCTCAGGATTGTAGATCAGATCGTAAGCCGCCTCTGTCTTTGCAAAAAAGCCGGGATCCGTTACGGGAGAGAGTTCTGTGTTCGGAGCCAGTCCCACACTCGTGCACTGGATCGCCACGAACTTCTCATAGGGCACCTTTCCCGCCTCGTCAAGCGACATCACCTGTATATGAATATCAGGATAATGCTCCTGCACTTCGGCTGCCAGCTCGGCCGCCTTATCGACAGACCTGTTCAGGATCGTCATCTCCCCGACGCCCTCGGACGCACACATATAAACAGCGGCTCTTGCTGCGCCGCCTGCCCCGATCAGCACCACCTTGTGCTCACGGATCCGGATCCCGTGGCCTTCCAGGGCTCTTTTTAGTCCGACATGGTCCGTGTTGTACCCCTTATAGCCGTCTTCGACGGGCACCAGGGTATTTACGGCCCCAATCCTCTCCGCCAGAGGATCGATCTCCTTCAGAAAAGGGATCACCGCACTTTTGTAGGGGACGGTCACATTCATCCCCTGCAGGCTCATGGCGTGCGCCCCCTTCACGGCATCTCCCAGAAGCGCTTCCTCCTGAACCTCCAGCGGCACATAGACAAGTTCCTGACCTGTCAGCTCCGCAAGCATATTGTGGATCAGCGGGGAAAATGTATGTCCGATGGGGTGTCCGAAGAGTCCCATCACTTTCGTCTTGCCGTGAATCTCCTGCATTCTGGTCTCCGATTATTTTCTCTTGCTGTTCTCCCTCTTCAGGACATTTTCCAGCTCATCCATGAAGGTCTCGACATCCTTGAATTCCCTGTAAACGGATGCAAAGCGGACGTAAGCGACCGGATCAAGGGCACGGATCTTCTCCATCGTCAGCTCTCCGATCTCGCGTGTCGTGATCTCCTTTTCCTCTCTCTCAAACAGCTCTGACTCGATCTCGTCCACAGCACGCTTGATCTGGTTGACGGAGACCGGGCGCTTATGGCAGGCGCGCAGGATACCGCCCTCGATCTTGGCGCGGTCGTAAGGCTCGCGGCCGTTGTCCTTTTTGATGACAACGAGCGGGATCGTCTCCACCTTCTCATAGGTCGTAAAGCGCCTGCCGCAGCCATCGCAGATCCTTCTCCTGCGGATCGAGTTATTCTCTTCCACAGGTCTTGAATCGATCACGCGGTTATCTTCCTTTCCGCAAAACGGACATCTCATCTGTTTTCCCTCCTCGTGGTTTATACGGATTCTACTATTCCTATATCAGCAGCGGAGTGCTCGGGAATAGTAACACTATTACAAGCTTTTCCTTATTTTCTCAGCCACAGGATCCTGTCATTCCGGATATACAGAGTCCTGATCTGCATAAGTTCCTGCGCCGTTATTTTATCCCTGTCTGCTGCCGTTTTTGGCAGTGACCAGAGCATCTCCGCCGACGAGCGGATCGCAGGGCGAAAATAGACGTTCCAGTAGAACAGGTCCTCTTCCACCCGCGGCGCGTGCACAGTAAAGCGCGTCCAGTTTTCTGTGCCGTCTTCTTTGCTTCCTCCCGGCGATGCACAAAGGTCAGTCGGGCGGATCCCGATCGCGGATGTTCCGACCGGGAACTCTTTCCAGCGGATCCCGCCGGCATCCGTGTGCGTAAGACCAGCCGGCGTCGTCTCCCCATGAAGGGCGCTGTCCTCAAGGCTCTCCCTCTCCCGGACTCTGTAGCAGAAGATCTGTCCCCAGTCGCCGCTGACAGCGTGTGTCGGATCCAGCAGTCTTACCTCGGAGATGTTCGTACAGCCGGTCAGGACGGCTCCCGTCACGGTCTCCGGATCAGCAAAGAAGCTCTCCCTGCTCTGCAGGACCTCCGACTGTCCCCGATGAAGCACGCAGACGGTCTTGCCCATTCCATAGACTTCATCCCGGTCTGCCGAAGCAAAAATACAGGGGATCTTTGCCCTCGCGATATCTTCGCGGACCTCTCTCATGATCCCGGCAGCGAGATACCTGTCCAGTCCTGCAAAAGGATCGTCCAGCAGGATCAGCTCCGGTGAGGAAGCCATCATTCTCGCATAAGAAGCCCAGAAATACTGCGCTCCCGAGAGCTCCCGCGGATAGTATCCGCCGAGCCCGTCCAGATGGTACCTGCCAAGATACTCGCTGATGACCGGCACCAGTGCCGTGCTGCCTGCCCTGGTATGGGGCGGCAGCTGAGCCTTTCCCCCTCCCAGAAGAGCCATGCGGATGTTTTCATCCACTGTCATAAATGGAAAAAGGCCGTAATCTTCCAGAAGACATCCGACGCGTCTTTTTGCCGGCGGCAGGTCGGTTTTTTTCAGGGAATCGTACAGAACCCTGCCGTTTAAGACGATTCTTCCCTCATCCGGTTTTTCGAGTCCTGCGATACAGCGCAGCGCCATCGTCTTGCCGGTGCCTTTTGTCCCCAGAAGAGCCAGGATCCCTTCCTCGCTCTCGAAATGGACTTCCAGAGTGAAATTATTCAGTTTTTTGCGGATCTGTACTTCCATTTCGCGTCTTTCCGCTGCCTGTTTTCACTTTACGAGCGCGGCGCATGCTCCGGATCAAAAGGCAGATCCCTGCCGCAGCAAGACCTGCGCCTATGGAGACCGCCGAGACAAACAATATATGAAGAAATACCTGCCCGGTGATGCCTTCACTGAAGATCTTCAGTGCCGTTCCATCTCTTCCTTCTATCGCGCGCAGCAGGATCCCGTCGGATAAAAACTCTCCGAAGAATCTGCCCGCCATGATCAAAATTCCGGCCAGCACCGCAAAGCGGCACTGCGGGAGTACGATCCTGCGGAAGATCATTCCTCTGCTCATCCCGAGCGTTCCCGCAATACCGAGCATTTCCGGATCCAGGTCGCGCATGCTCCTGGCAAAACACTTAAAAACGATCGGCAGGGAAACGGCCAGAGAAGCGATCAGGCTGTTTATTATTTTCGCATTCTGCGGAAAATACAGATTTGTGTAGGTGTCTCTGCTGGTCAGCAGGATCAGCAAAAGGAGCGGAACCCCCGGCGGCAATACCATGAATGCCGTTCCAGTCCAGCCCGCGAGATTCCGCAGAAAGACAGAAATCTTTCCTTTTTTCATGCTCTTTCGATTGTGCCGCCATGCAGCGGCACGCCGGCTATATACTTACAAATTCAGCAGGTGTGAAGCGATCTGGAAATAGGTCAGCAGCGCCAGCGCATCCACGATCGTTGTGATCAGCGGGGAAGCCATGACCGCGGGGTCCAGCTTTGCCTTCGCTGCAAGGAGCGGCAGCGAGCAGCCGATGGTCTTGGCGATGAGAACGACAATGACCAGCGTCAGGCAGATGATCGCAGCGAGGGAGGGCGTCAGCCTGTCGATGAGCAGCAGCTTGACAAAATTGACGCACGCCAGTGTCACGCCGCAAAGACCGGCGACCCGGATCTCCTTCCAGAGCGTCCTGAAAATATCGCTGAAATCGATCTCTCCGAGGGATAGTCCGCGGATGATCGAGACCGAGGCCTGTGAACCGGCGTTTCCGCCCGTGTCCATCAGCATCGGAATATAAGCAGTCAAAACAACATACGCCTGCAGGGCTTTCTGGTAGCTCGTGATGATGGCGCCCGTAAAGGTCGCGGAGATCATGAGCAGCAGCAGCCAGGGCATGCGGTTCTTGTAGGTCTCCAGAACCGTCGTTTTAAAATACGTCTTGTCACTGGGAACGATAGCGGCCATCTTCTCGATATCCTCGGTGGCCTCTTCTTCCATGATATCCATGACGTCGTCGATGGTGATGATACCGACCATGCGGTTTTCATTGTCCACGACAGGCATGGCTGTAAAGTCGTATTTCTGGAAGACCCTGGCGGTCTCCTCCTGGTCCGTCATGGTCCCGATGCTGATGACGTTTTCATTCATGAAATCGCCGATCACATCGTCGGGCTCCTTGATCAGCAGATAGCGCAGAGCGACCGTTCCGACAAGGATACGGGCCTTATCCAGCACGTAGCAGATATTGCAGGTCTCGGAGTCGAGACCGATCTTTTTGATCCGCGCGATCGCGTCTGCGACCGTCATGTCCTCTTTCAGGTCGACATACTCGACGGTCATGATCGAGCCCGCGGAGTCCTCCGGGTACCGCAGCAGATGGTTGATGTCCGCCCGCGTATCCGGTCTTGCGTTCGCCAGGATCTTCTTGACGACGTTGGCGGGCATCTCCTCCAGCAGGTCCGTCGCATCGTCGGCCATCAGGTTATCGATAATGCTCGATGCTTCCTTATCGGACAGGGAGGAAATGATGTACTGCTGATCATCCAGTTCCAGATTCGCAAAAACATCCGCCGCCATGCTCTTGGGAAGGATGCGGAAGATCTTGAGGGAATCCTCATCTTCCATTTCTCCCATGACGGCAGCGATATCCGCCTCCTGCAGATCAAGACATGTCTGTCGGAGTTTGGTGTATTGTTTGGACTCAAGGAGTTCCGTTAAAATTCTCAGGTTTTCTTCTTCCAGCTCTTCATTTTCCAGTGGTTCCATTGCCATCAGAAGCCTCCTTTCCGCCGAATACCGCTCCGGCAATCAAATATAGTCTCTATATTGCATCCGTATCGAATGCGTAGTATCCCTGTTCGAGCGTCTCGACCTGTATGCTGCCGCTTCCGGCAGCCGTCAGCTGCTCCTCCAGGTGTTTCAGAGCGTCCATAGGAACACATAAAATGATCTGCACCTTGTCCGTGTAAATCGTATCCCCGATCTTAAGGCCGGCCTTGCCGATCAGATAATTGACCTTGTCCAGCAGGCTGTACTCCATGGTGAGAGCCAGCTGCACGCCCTCCTGCATACAGACGATTCCGGCATCCGCAAGCGCCAGCTGAGCTGCCTGCGTATAGGAGCGAACAAGCCCTCCCGTTCCCAGAAGTGTACCGCCAAAATACCTCGTCACCACGATGAGCACGTTGGTGATCCCGGATCCGGCTTCGATCACCTTCAGGATCGGCTGTCCCGCCGTACCGGAAGGCTCGCCGTCATCGCTTGCTCTCTTGAGTTCGCTTTTTTCGCCGATCACGTAGGCGTAGCAGTGGTGCCTGGCATCGTAATACTGTTTCCTGATTCGCTCGAGATGGCGCAGGACCTCTTCCTCGCTCTTAACCGGGATCGCCTCGCCCAGGAACCTGGATTTTTTCTCCTCGTATTCACCGTGCCCTTTAGCACGGATCGTCAGATATCTGTCCATTTGGGCGGCTCCTCTCATATGTTGCCAACACTCATTTTGTGTCTGGCATGTTGCACAAATAGATGAAGGGCTTTGCGAGGCGTCGGCCCTTAGGCGGCGTCTTTTGACGCCTTAGTGCCGCTACGTCCGAGGACAGAGCGAGAGCGTCCCTGAAT
>JAFTFD010000098.1 GCA_017449745.1 Lachnospiraceae bacterium | reverse complement strand
CAAGTCCTGCTTCATTGGAGAAGACGCCTCTCTTCATACCCCATGTCAGAGCGTATTTGACGCCGTAGCCAACGACACCACCGCCGACAGCGCGCATTGCGAATGCGCCCTTGATGATCGAGACAAATGCCGCCGGAAGAAGGCTGATATTCATGAAAACGATGATCAGAGAACCGATCACATAGGCGATCGCCATAAAAGGCACGAGCTTCTCTGTAACAGCCGCAATTCTCTTAATGCCGCCGATGATAACGAGAGCCGCCAGGACCATGAGGATCACACCGGAGATCGCTGCGGGAATGCTGAATACCTGCTGCATGTTGGCCGCGATCGTATTGATCTGGCTCATGTTTCCGATACCAAAGGAGGCGATCACGCAGAAAATACTGAACAGAAGCGCCAGAACAGCACCGATCTGCTTAAAGCCCTTCCTGGAACCGAGGCCGTCTCTCAGATAATACATGGCGCCGCCGCACCACTCATTGACGGAATTCTTTCTCCTGTAGTAAATGCCAAGGACATTCTCGGAGTAGTTTGTCATCATTCCGAAAAATGCCACGATCCACATCCAGAAGATCGCGCCGGGACCGCCGGAAACGATTGCTGCCGCGACACCCGCGATATTGCCGGTGCCGATCGTTGCTGCCAGCGCCGTACACAGGCTCTGGAACTGGCTGATCGATTTATCTTCCTTGGCGGTATGCGCCGTGACGTGTTTATCCGTAAAAACAGCGCCGATCGTCTTCGTCATCCAGTGCTTGAAATGCGAGATCTGGAAGAACCTGGTCAAAAGCGTCATCAGGATACCTGTGCCGATCAGCATGATCAGCATGGGGATACCCCAGACAAATCCATTTACTGCATTGTTGATACTGGTGATGCTCTCAATCATTCCCATACGTTACCTCTGCTCTCCACCATTCTGTGTGAAAGAAACTTAATAATTAGTTGCCGCGAATGCTTTATATTTTACCAGAAGATTTTATCAGATCACAGGATCTCACGCAGCGGCCGGATCGCAATTCCCTCCGCCTGCAGCCGCTCCCGGATCTTTTTCACAAACGCCAGCGCTTTGACGCCGTCGCCGTGCACGCAGACCGAATTACCGGCCAGCTCTATATCTTCGCCGTCATAGGTGCGCACCTTATGCTCCCGGATCATGCGGATCGTGCGTTCGATCGCCTCATCCTCGTCCGTGATCATGGCACCTTCCAGGCGTCTGTTCCTGAGGCTTCCGTCCTTCTCATAGGCTCTGTCCGTAAAATACTCGGAAGCCGCTTTCAGTCCCATATCTTTTGCCGCATGCAGCAGCTCTCCGCCGGCCAGCGCCATCACGATCAGGTCGGGATCGAAATCCCTGATCGCGCTGCAGATCCCTTCCGCCAGCGCGTAATCCTTGGCAGCCATGTTATAAAGAGCGCCGTGAGGCTTTACATGCTGCATCCTCATGCCGTGCGCTTTCAGGAATGCGTCCAGCGCGCCCAGCTGATATAGGGTGTAAGCCCTGGCCTCCGCGGGCGTCACCGCCATGTTGCGCCTGCCGAATCCCATCAGATCCGGAAATCCGGGATGCGCGCCTACCTGAATGCCGGCCTCCTTTGCGAGCCGCACCGTTTTATCCATGACCTCCGGGTCGGAAGCATGATAGCCGCAGGCCACATTGGCCGAAGTGATAAACGGGATCACTTCCTCATCCATTCCGAGGGTATATCTGCCAAAGCTCTCCCCCAGATCACAGTTCAGATCTATTTCATACATATCTTCCAAATCCTTTCTTTCCGGAACGTCACCTTCCTCAACGTCACCTACCTCCGCTGACGAATTTCTCAACGAACCCGGTATCCGCCTCTCCCTTGCAGAAGGTCTCATTATGCATGATCCTGTACTGGAAATCCAGGTTTGTGCTGATCCCGAGGATCACAGTCTCATCAAGGGCGCTGCGCATCTTGCGGATCGCAGCCTCTCTGTCCGGCGCCACGACGATGACCTTGGCGATCATGGAATCGTATTCGGAAGGGATCGTATATCCGGCATAGAGTCCGGTGTCGACCCGCACGCCGTTGCCGGCCGGCAGATGAAGCGTTGTCACCTTGCCAGGACTGGGCATGAAATTCATCTCCGGGATCTCGGCGTTAATGCGGCACTCGATCGCATGCCCGCGGATCTTGAGGTCTTCCGGCTTAAAGCTCAGCGGGAGTCCTGCCGCGACGCGGATCTGCTCGATGACGAGGTCCGTTCCCGTGACCATCTCCGTAACGCCGTGCTCTACCTGGATCCTGGTATTCATTTCCATAAAATAGAACGCGCCTTGCCGGTCCATGATGAATTCGATCGTGCCGGCGTTGGTGTAACCTACCGTCTTTGCGGCGAGAACCGCTGCCGCATTCATTTTCTCCCGGATCTCGGGCGTGACGATGGGGCTGGGCGATTCCTCGATCATTTTCTGGTGATTTCTCTGGACGGAGCAGTCGCGCTCTCCGAGGGCGGCGACATTCCCATAGGCATCCGCAATGATCTGGACCTCCACATGTCTGGGATTCAGGATGAGCTTTTCAATATACATCGTGTCATCGCCGAACGCATTGGCAGATTCTCTCTGCGCGAGGTCAAACTGATACTCGAAGTCTTCCGCCTTGTAGACTTCCCGCATGCCTTTTCCCCCTCCGCCGGAGGAAGCCTTGATCATGACCGGGTATCCGATCTCGTCGGCCATCTTTTTTGCCGCCTGCGCATCGTAGACCGGCTCTCTGGTCCCCGGAACGATCGGCACCCCTGCGTCCTGCATGGTCTTTCTCGCGGAGGACTTGTTTCCCATCCTGTCGATCACATCGGCTGACGGTCCGATAAAGGTAATGCCGTATTCTTCGCATTTTCTGGCAAAATCACTGTTTTCGGATAAAAAACCGTACCCGGGATGGATCGCATCGCAGCCCATATTTCTTGCCGCCTGCACGACCCTGTCAATATTCAGGTAATTGCCCCTTGCCGGACCTTCACCGATACAGATCCGCTGGTCCGCCAGCTGCACATGAAGGCTTTTCTCATCCTCTCTTGTGTAGATGGCAACAGATCGGATCCCCATGTTCCGGCAGGCGCGGACGATCCTGACAGCGATCTCTCCGCGGTTGGCGATCAGAATCTTGTTAAACATAGAATCTCTCCTTACAGGGCATCCGCAATTATTTCTGCACTTTCCTGACGCGGAAAAGCGGCTGTCCGTACTCTACTTTCTGTTCATTGCTGACCAGGACCGCCTCGATCTCGCAGTCAAACTCTGCCTGGATCTCATTCATCAGCTTCATCGCCTCAAGGATGCAGACCGTCTGCCCGTCCTTGACGTGGTCGCCGACTTTGACAAAGGCCGGTGCGTCCGGTGCCGGTGCGGAGTAGAAGGTACCCACGATCGGAGAAACGATATAAGCTTCGTCATCGTCTTCGCTGCTTTGCTCTTTAGCTGCTGCAGCGGAAGTATCCGCAGCCAGAGAAGCGCCTGCAGCCGGAGCCATTCCGGCCAGGCCCATGGCGGGCATAAACGGTGCCGGTGCCGGCGCAGCCGGCGGATTGTCCAGCTTGCTAAGGGAGATCTTGAACTCCCCTTCCTGGACCTTGAGCTGTGTCAGGGAAGACTCCTCCAATATTTTCACCAGTCCGGCGATCTCTTCCAAATTCATATATATCCTCCTTTGCTGTCCCGCAGTTCCCCGGGGACGGCTTCTATTCTCTTCCGGTTTCCTGTTATTCCGTTTCCGTCATGAGCGCCCGGAGCCTTTTTGCCACCAGCCTGCTCTCCAGTACCTCCTTGCAGGGGACATGGATCGCTTTTCTCATGTCCTCCAGCTCGTTGATCTCCTGGATAAACAGCCTCTGGGCTTCTTCTATGCTGACAGCGGTAAACGTGATCTTATGGTCGGTCTTTCTCTGCACCAGCTTGGGGATATCCACCGAGATCACCGCGGCGATCTTGGCATATCCGCCTGTCGTCTGCCTGTCAGAGAGCAGGATGATCGGTTTGCCGTGCGAAGGGACCTGGATCGCGCCATAGGCGATCCCGTCCGAAATAATATCCGCTGACGCGCCGGCTGATGCGATAAAGGGACCCTCCAGGCGGCACCCCATTCTGTCGAAATCAGAGGTGACCGTGTACTGCTCGGAGAGGAATGTCTCGATCCCCTGTCTGGAGAACCGGTCATCCTGCGGGCCCATGACAACGCGAAGCTGCGCCTCGTCGGAGGAGAAGTCCTCCTGCGGCAGATGCCTTGAGAGGAAAAACGGCAGATACCTTCTCTTGATCCTGAAGCCGATATAATCGCCTTCCCTGAGCTTGCGGCCTTTAAAGCCGCCGATCCTGCTCTTTAAATTGGTGCACCTGCTGCCCATCACGACAGGAATATCCAGATAGCTGGAAAAAGCGATATAGCCGCGCGTTCCTGTGCGGGCAGACCCGAATTTCAGAATGTCGCCCTTTTTCATATAGAGCGCCGTATACATCGGCGCGGGCTCTCCGTTGATCGTCGGTCCGAAATCTCCGCCCGTGATCGCAATGATCGTTGCGGAAGTAAATTCCAGAGTGGGACCGATCAGCGTGATCTCCAGGACCGCCTCATTCTCCGGGTTGTCCAGGAGCAGATTTGCGATTTTAAAGGCGCGCCTGTCCATAACGCCGGCCACGGAAAATCCCTGGCTCTGATAACCGTACCGCCCAAGATCCTGGACGGTGGTCAGCATGCCGCCTTTTATGACTCTAATTCCCATGCTGCACCCCCTCTTCCCGGATCGTCACGGAATAGGTTCCCTGTTCAACGGCCTCCTTGATCTCCGAAAACTCTTTTTCGCTGATCGGAATAAACCGGATGTATTCTCCCGCGTTGACAAGGATCGGAATCTCTCTTTGCGGGTCATAGGTCCTGACGGGCGTCTTTCCCATCAGCTGCCATCCGCCGGGCGAATCCATGGGATAAATACCCGTCTGGGAGCCGCCGATGCCGACACTCCCCGCCGGAATACTGAGTCTCGGATTCGCCAGGCGCGGCGTGTGAATGCGCTCGTCCAGACCGCCTAGATAGCAGAACCCAGGGAGGAACCCCAGCATATAGATCAGATAATCACAGGAAGAGTGGATCTCCACGACTTCCTCGCAGCTAAGGCCGGCGTGCTGCGCGATGTTTTCCAGGTCCGGCCCGAATTCTCCGCCATAGCAGACAGGGATCTCGAAGACCCTTTTCGCGGCTTCCTGTGTGTCCAGATCCATGGACAGGATCGCCTGCATCCTCTTTTTGAGAGTTCCATAGCTGACGACCTGCGGATTATAGTTGATCAAAAGCGCCGCAAAGGAAGGAATGATATCTACGATTCCCTCGATCTTCTGCTGCTTCATGAGCCGGACAGCAGAAGCTATTTTCGCGTTGATAAGAGGAGAGATCTCCTCGCCAAAGACGATCAGCATGGAGGTGTCGCCCTCGGTCAGTATTTTTACATTTCCCATAATCTTCTCACATAACAGAACGGGTGCGGTCGATCGGCCGCGCCCGCTGAAATACTTTATTTGCTGGCAGAAATCACATTCCGGGCACCTGCCGGTACCGGAATGGTTGCTTATTTTTCTGTTCTTGTCCGAGAAGACACGTTTTCCCTGAAATCCCGGTTCCGCATAAGCCGTATCAGAACAGCTTGCTGATATTCCCCGCAAAGGTCGTAATTCCGACGTAGCCGGAGATCACGACAACGACAAGGCCGACAACCAGCAGCCATGTGGGATGCTTGTACTGTGTTCCGACAACGCTGGTCTTTTTGGAGGCGATCAGGCAGATCAGCAGCGCGATCGGCAGGATCAGTCCGTTCACGGCACCTGCCAGGATCAGAAGCTGCGCGGGCGTTGTGCCGACGATCAGCATAATAATGGAAGAAATAACGATAAATCCGATGACCCATGCATTCTCATGATCCGAGATGGAGTGATGGAATGTCTTCAGGAAGGAAACGGATGTATAAGCAGCACCGATAATGGATGTGACCGCTGCGCAGAGGATCACGAGACCGGCGAAGCGGTAGCCGATCTCACCTGCGCCCTTGAGGAACGCGTCTGCCGCGGGGTTAACGGATGTATCCAGCTCAAGGCCCTTTGCGACGACGCCCAGGACAGCCAGGAACAGAAGGACACGAACGATCGTCGCAACAAGCATACCGGTGATCGAGCTCTTTTTGATCTCGCCGAGATTCTTTTCCCCGGTGACGCCGGCATCGATCAGACGATGGGCGCCTGCAAAGGTGATATAGCCGCCGACCGTGCCGCCGAGAAGAGTCAGGATGGCAGGGCTGAGATCAGAAAATGCTGCAGAGGGAAGGAAAGTATTCTTCAGCGCATCTCCTACCGGAGGCTTGACGACAAAGATCATGACCAGGATGACCACGATCATGACGCCGCCGAGGATCTTGACGAGCTTATCCAT
>JAFTFD010000097.1 GCA_017449745.1 Lachnospiraceae bacterium | reverse complement strand
TCCGAAAAGCTGCTGTCTCTGTAGTGCATGCTGCGGTATTCTTTCGGTGTAAATCCGGTCACTTCCTTGAATTTCCGGATAAAGTGGCTCTGTGAACTGAAGGCCAGGTAAGCGGAGATATCACTGTAAGTGTAATCGGAATATTTAAGCATATTTTTGGCGGATTCAATTTTCCGCAGCAGGATAAACTCCCGCAGGTTCATGCCTGTCTCTTTTTTAAACAGCTCCGAAAGATAACTTGAATTAAGCCCGATATAGGACGCCACATCATTGAGCAGTATGGATTCATGCAGATGCTCGTAGATATAATTAATACTGGAAACAATATGTTTGGAGTAAATCGTTTTCTTTTTCAGATCCGCAATTTCTCCTGTGAAAAAGGAGAACATATCTGCTGCGAGATCGATCACCTTCTCCGCTGTTTTGAGACCATCCATCTTGCGAATGTACAGATCGCTGATAATATACGCGCGCTCTTCCTCCAGCCCTGCCTCAATAGCAATTCTCGTCGCCAATGTCGTGGTGGAAACGAACAGGTATTTCTGATTCCGCAGCGGGTCGTCCGAGACACGCCCCGCAAGTCCGGATTTCAATATATGCAGCATTACCTCCGTTCCTCTGGGATCACCTGCCCGGAGCAGTTCATATTGCTCCATATCTTCATCGTGATGATGATGACGAACACTGTTTTCCCGCTGAAGGAACTCCTCTTTATGAATCTGGCTCTCATTCACGTTATGCATGCTGCTCTTATTTTCTGTCATAGTATTCCCCACTTGCTGCACTATACAAAACCACAGGACACTTTTCCCTGCGAATCCTATTCTAAAACCACTTTGTTTGAAATGTATACCAGATTAATCGGGTTCACGAAAAAATATTGCAGCTCACACATACCTGTATATTGAAAGATGGCCGGTAATTATTCTGGCAGCCCGAAGCATTTACCGCTTTCTTTTATGTATTTTAAGACCAGTGCACAGCTCTCAGCTTAATAGTCATGCCCGGTTCGGAAATCCAGAGCGGAAGAGAACTCTTTCAGATATTGAACGATCGGCAGATGCTGCGGACATTGTCTTTCGCACTGCCTGCATCCGACGCAGTCAGCAGCCATACCATTTTTACTGATCAGAGAATGATAGATATTCCAGTGAATAGGCAGGTATACCTCTCCTGCTCTTTTATAATCATTGAACAGGCTGAAATAATCCGGTATACAGATGTGCTTCGGACATCCCGGAACACAGTAGTGGCAGGAAGTGCATGGAATATAAATATCTTCCTTGATAATCTTTGCAACTTCTCTCAGAATCATCTTTTCATCCTCGTTCAGGGGCCGGAAATCCTTCATATAACTAATATTATCTTCTACTTGCGCGGGATCATTCATTCCGCTCAGCACGACCATCACATTTTCGAGCGACGCCGCAAAGCGAATTCCCCAGGAAGCAATACTGGCGTCCGGGTTATACTCCTTCATCAGCGCTTTTGCCTTATCCGGGATATTGACCAGTGTACCGCCTTTGAGCGGCTCCATGATTGTAATCTTAACCCCGTGTTTAACAGCGACTTCATGGCACTCGCGGCTTCGTACATTCGGCGCATCCCAGTCAAGATAGTTGAGCTGGAGCTGTACCATATCCACTTCCGGGTGCTGTGTCAACAGCTGGTCCAGCAGCTCCGGGGTTCCATGAAAAGAGAACCCGATGCTCTTCATCTTCCCTTCTTCTTTTTTTCTGGCAAGGAAGCCGAACTGATCGTGTTTTAACGGCACATCCATATTGTGATCCTGCAGAGCATGAATGTAGTAGTTATCTACATAATCTACATGAAGACGCTCGAGCTCCATCTCAAAATCCCGCTCAAAATCCATGTTCTTTGCGTATTTCCATGAGGGAAGCTTTGTTGTAATAAAAAAGGAATCTCTCGGATATCTGTCCGCAACAGCTTTTCCAAAGAAACGCTCCCCTTCTCCGCCCTGATAAACCATGGCCGTGTCGAAATAGGAGAACCCTTCCTCCATAAATCTGTCGACCAGCACCTGTGATTTTTCGTAGTCGATACTTGTTCCGTCATTCGGATCAAGAAGCGGAAGACGCATTAGCCCAAAACCCAGTTTTTTCATTGTTTACTATATCCTTTCGCCATTGGCATGCATAAACATGTCATTGTTGTGACAATGGAGACACTCTCCCTGCCCTACATAAACATGTAACAAAAGATTTTTCCGGTGCCATATTCCAAAAATGTGACAACGGGAACTGTCCCCGCTGTCACATTAGAAATCAGAACTCCGGCGCCACAAAGAACAGCACTTTTGCCGTATGTCCGTAGTAATTTATGATCTTGTAACGCTCTCCCTGTGGAATGAACATGAAATCTCCCGGTTCCACATTGAATGTCTGTGTCCTGTCAGGAAGGAAGAATGTCGCAGGTCCGTCCATGACGTAGAAGATGGCATCTCCCGCATGGGTATCGTACTCTGTCTGCTGGGGAGCGGGACCGCCTGTCAGGATCTTGATGGTGCCGAACTGCATTACATCATTGCTCGCCCATACAGACATCAGCGCTGGTGTTTTTGTACCGCTGATCATCTTAATACCGTTCTGCTCAGTAAGTTTATAGAAGAGCTTCTTCTCTCTTCCCTCCGGGCCGGATGCCGGGAAATGCCCCAGATCGATCCGCATTCCTTCCCTCGGCGCCGCATTTTCAGAGAAAACCGGAGACGCTTCTTCTCTGACTGAGCCGCCTCTCTCCTCAAATTTGTAAAGCCTCACTGCGCCGGTGTAATCAGAAGGCGGACCATCCTCTCCCCAGATCTTCGGGGCAATGGCATACAGCATATGGGATTTATCCTCAGTAAAATTATATCCGATATGCGGGCATCCTTTGGGCATCAGGATACCTTCACCTTCTCCGACCACCATGACCTGTCCGCTCTCGGGCTGGAACATGGTGACCTCGCCTTTCATAACATAGTAGATCTCATCTCCTGCATGAACATCCGCAGGTGAAAAATGAGAGCCGGGTGAAAGCTGATACTCGCCTACGGTAATATTCTCTGTGCTCGCAATCAGCCAGTTAAGGTCGCTGGTCTCGGGAAACTCTTCTGTATAGAGAAACATTCTCAGTTCAGACTGCTTCTGGATGCAGGGAACCTGCTGTCCCTGCGGTTTGGGCCAGTTGCAGAAATAATCAGGACGCTTTGCCATATTGCTCCTTTCCGATTTTCTTATTCCTGGAACGGTTCAGAACCCCAGAGTTCCGAACCGTTCTCTAATCTATCTAATGCTGTCTTACTCTGTCATATCCTTCAGGATTTCCTTGATGTGATCCCACACCATCTGTACTGTTGTCCAGTCCAGTCTCTCCTTCGGTGTGTGGACATCATACGCTTTCGGTCCGAGTGAAATGCACTCGAGTCCGGGGATCTTCTTGCAGAACAATCCCAATTCCAGAGAGGAGTGGGATACTTCCACACCCGCCTCATATCCATACAGGTCATAGAAGGCCTTTTTAGCTGTTGCGAGCAGTTTGGAATCCGGTCTGTACGGCCACTCAGGGCAGTCAGCGAATGTATCGACGCTGGCACCGAGAATCTCAGCGAGATCGTACACCTTCTGCAGAATGTTGTATCTTCTGGATGTCACTGCACTAGGGATGGTCATGAGGATCCATACCTTGCCATCCTCTGTGTCCATCATCGCCAGTGTATTGGAGCTCTCAACCAGGCCCTCGATTTCCAGGCTCATGCTCTGTACGCCGCAAGGCAGCAGCCGCAGTGCCTTCGCAATCTTCTTTGTCTCCTCATACGTGAAGACAGATGCCTTTTCCTCAGCCGGTGCAAAGGTGACAGCAATATCCGGATCAGCAATCTTATATTCGTTTTTCAGTTCTGCTGCAACAGCCGCAACGATCTCTTCCGCTTTCTGTGCGTCTTTCTTGCTGACTGCGAGAACTGCTTCCATGGAGCCGGGAATGACATAGCGGTTCACGCCTGCCGTGATGTCTGTCAGAGACACTTCCATCTCCAGTGCGATCTTATTCAGAATCCGTCCGAAGGCCTGCAGCGCATTCACTCTCTCGAGGTTAATGTCAAACTCGGAATGTCCGCCGAGACCGCCTGCAATTGCCAGCTCGTAAAACACAGCATCTTCTGCCGGTGCATTCTCTGTTACAGGGATGCGGAAATATGCGGAGATGTCACCTGCGCAGCCTGCAAAAATCGTATCCGGTTTGTGCCAGTTGAAATCCATCAGTCTCTTGCCGGTGACGTTGCTGGGATCGAATACGGTTCCGCCCTTTTTGCCAACCTCTTCCTGTACGGAGATGCAGCACTCAATCGGAGGATGCGGAAGTGTCTTATCGTCAATGATGCACATCATAAAGGCAACGCCTACGCCGTTATCTGCGCCGAGGGTTGTACCCTTCGCCTTGATATAATCGCCGTCAATATAAAGGTCTACGCCTTCCTTCAGCATATCCTTCTCAACGCCGGGCTCCTTGTCCAGCACCATGTCCATGTGGCCGTGGAACAGAACTGGGGCTGCATTCTCATAGCCTTTCGATGCCGGAACTTTGATCAGGAGGTTATAATACTCATCCTGGAATACCGTACAACCCCTCTCCTCAGCGAAGGCTTTCAGATGATTGCTGATCGCCTCTTCATGATAGGATCCTCTCGGGATCGCACTGATTTCTTCAAATCTGTCGAAAAATACCTTTGGTTCAAGACCTGCTAATACGCCCATGTTATAACCTCCATTAAAATGATTTTGAAAACAAGTATTTACCGCTGTATTTCAGCTGCCTATTATGCAGCTTACGGAAGAATGTCTTCTCATTGATTCCTTCCGCTTGATTTACTCGTATTATAAAAATTCATATGCGTAATGCATATCAAACGGGTCGGTTTCATATCATTCTTTTTGGTAAACCGAAATTAACAGCAAAATATCGTTACCCGCGCGGGATCTTCGCCTCGCGTACGGCAGCCAAAAATATTCTCCTTTTCCCTGTATGAGAGGATTATTCATGAATCAGTTCGTAGCTCACAAAAGC
>JAFTFD010000096.1 GCA_017449745.1 Lachnospiraceae bacterium | reverse complement strand
GACTCCTCCGATGGGACGACGGTCAGTGAAAACAGCGCCCGGATACACAGTATTCTCAACATGAATGGGGAGTACTGGGATGCGATCCACGCCGGAATGCGCCAGGTGGTCGAGGGGAAATACTATTTTAACGAACTCCCTGTCAAGGTAGCAGGCAAGACCGGAACCGCCCAGGAAAATGAAAACAGGCCGAACCACGCGCTCTTTGTGTGCTACGCCCCGTATGAAAAGCCGCAGATCGCCGTCGCCACCAGGATCGCCAACGGATATACCTCCGACTACGCCGCCAGGATCACGGAAGAGGTCCTCAAATACTACTTCGGCACAGCGACGGTCGGCGACCTCATGGAAGAAATGGCAGAGCAGGGCAATGTTTTTGAGAATATCACCGGTGCAGGCGACTGATAAGGAGAACTATGCGATTTTTCAGGACATTTTCCATCCGATATTTTGATTTCCTGCTGGCGTTCATGATCCTTGGCCTGAACCTGATCGGCATCGCCGCGATCGGGAGCGCAGCTCCCGACCTGCAGGTCCGCCAGATCGAGGGAATGATCATGGGAATCGTGATCATGCTGATGGTCTCCCTGATCGACTACAATAAGCTTCTCAGGCTCTACTGGGTCTACTATATCGTCAACATTCTGCTCCTGGCTCTGGTCATCGCCGTGGGCTCCACAGGAGGCGGCGCACAGCGCTGGATCCAGATCGGAGGAATTACTTTCCAGCCCTCGGAAGCGGCGAAAATATTATTGATTTTATTCTATGCAAAGTTTATTATGAAATATAAGGCAAGTATCAGGCCGTTTGTTTTTTTTGCGATTTGCGTTCTGCTTGTCATACCTCCCGCGGTTCTGATCTTTGAGGAACCGGATCTGTCAACGACGATCATGGTCATGGTGATCTTTGCGTCTATTCTGTTTATAGAGGGCGTCATCAGCTACAAACTCGTCATTGCCGTATTCGTTCTGGCCGTCCCGGCGGTCATCGTATTTATCAATCTGGTGATCCAGGAAGGACAGACGATCCTCGACGATTATCAGCAGGGGAGGATCCTGGCCTGGCTGCATCCGGAGCAATATTCGAATTCCACTGCCATGCAGACGATGAATTCGATCATTGCCATTGGTTCCGGCATGCTGACCGGCAAGGGATATAACACCAATGAGATCAGTTCGCTGCTTAACAGCGGATATATCTCACAATCGCAGACGGATTTCATTTTTGCAGTTATAGGTGAGGAATTCGGGTTTATCGGCGCCAGTGCCGTCGTGATCCTGATCGCGCTGATCAGTGTGAGACTTTTTCTTATCGCACGGGAAGCGAAAGATACTGCGGGCGCAGTCATCGCTTCCAGCATGGGGGTGTGGATCGGCTTTCAGGGTTACATGAATATCGGCGTCGTCACAGGCGTACTGCCGAATACCGGTATTCCGCTTCCGTTCGTCAGCTATGGCCTGACGAGCCTGGTGAGCCTTTATCTGGGGATCGGTTTCGCCTTAAATGTCAGTGCGCAGAACCGGAACAAGCAGCTCCGCTCTCAGGACAGCTGACAACTTATACTTTCATAATTGGGGAATGGGGTATAGCGAATGAATATTGCTTTGATCGCACATGATGCAAAGAAAAAGCTGATGCAGAATTTCTGCATCGCGTACAGGGGGATACTGACCAAAAATGAACTGTATGCGACCGGAACGACAGGAAGGCTGATCGAGGAGGTCACCAACCTTTCCGTCCATAAGCTGCTTGCCGGACATCTCGGAGGAGAGCAGCAGATCGGTGCGCAGATCGAGAACAATGAGATCGATCTGGTCATTTTCCTGCGCGATCCCTTCAGCGACAGCAAGAAACATGAGCCGGATGTCAACAACATCGTACGTCTGTGCGACATCCACAATATTCCGCTGGCCACCAATCTCGCAACGGCGGAGCTGCTCATCAAATCACTTGACAGAGGAGATATGGAGTGGCGTGAAATGTATAAATAACGGATTGCTTTCCGCATCCCGGTTTCTCAGAGGAATGAGGCCAGGAAATAAGTGCCGGCCGTTCGCGGCGGTCCTGTTTCTGTGTCTTAGTACCCTCCTGACAGGATGCGGCAGCAGTTTTGATATGCGCTTTACTGATAATGCGCAGAACAGTAACTTCAATATGCTGATCAATGCATCCGGTTCGGCGGAGGTTGCCGAATCCTTTGCGTCCGATCTGTGCATCGTGGATCCTGAGACGGAGTACGGGGCACTGGAGACGCTGGGGGATTCCGCATCGGCCGCCCTTTTTGATTTAAACGGGAACCGGACGATCTATGCCCAGAACGTCTATACCAAGGTCTATCCCGCGTCTCTGACCAAGATCATGACCGCGCTCGTTGCGCTGCAGAATGCTTCTCCTGACATGATCCTGACTGCCTCCGATAACGTCTATCTGGCGGATGCGGATGCCCAGGTGGCAGGTCTTGCGCCTGGAGATACGATGACCCTGGACCAGGCACTTCACATCCTTCTGATCTATTCCGCCAATGACGTCGCCATGATGATCGCGGAGAATATCGGGGGAGATGTTGGGACTTTTATCCGCATGATGAATGACGAGGCAAAGCGCCTCGGGGCGACCCAGACCAATTTTATCAATTCCAACGGTCTTTCCGACGCCAATCATTTCACCAGCGCCTATGACATGTATCTGGTCTTTAACGAGGCTCTGCAATTCTCCGTCTTCCAGGAGATCATCAGCATGCCCAGCTACACGACCGTATACCATGACCGGGATGGAAATATTAAAGAGCTCACTGTAAACTCGACCAATATGTACCTGCAGAACGTCGAGTATCCGCCTACCGGGATCACCGTGATCGGCGGAAAGACCGGTACGACGACAGCAGCGGGACACTGCCTTGTCCAGCTGGTCAAGGATACTTCCGGGCGCCCTTACATAGCGATCGTCATGAAATCCCTGAATGTGGACCTGCTGTATGACAATATGAATGCGCTGCTTAGGCTGATCCCGATCAACTGACGCACAGGAAGACTGCAGCTTATGTGTGAGCACGCCGCCGCTGTCTTCCTGTTGATCTCTTTTGAATTTACTATTCACGGTCCCTCCACTCTATATTCGCAAAAGCGCGTGCTCCGCACGCTGCCCAGCTGCTTTGCAGCTGCTTTTTGCTCATCCGTGGAGGTTCCTGCTTCGCAGGTCTCATAGGAACAGGAAGACTGCTGCTTACGTGCAGGCACGACGCCGCTGTCTTCCTGTTCCTATGGACCGTGAATAGCAACACTATTTTTTTTACGTTGTTTTTTACCACCCGTTCCATTATAATATTGTCAAAGCTGCAGGGGGTACTTTACCTGTGCAGCCTATCAAATTTCCAGGAGGATAGAATCAAATGGTTCAGCTTATCGTTGGCAACAAAGGCAAAGGCAAGACTAAGATCTTATTGGACAAAGTCAATTCCGAGGTCAAGAACATTCTTGGCAATATTGTTTATCTTGATAAAAGCACTCAGCACATGTTCGAGCTTAACAATAAAGTCAGGCTCATCAACGTCAAGGATTATTCCATCGAAAACACAGATCAGTTTCTCGGTTTCGTAGCCGGCATCATTTCCCAGGATCACGA
This sequence comes from Lachnospiraceae bacterium, assembly GCA_017449745.1. Taxonomy (GTDB): domain Bacteria; phylum Bacillota; class Clostridia; order Lachnospirales; family Lachnospiraceae; genus CAG-791. The sequence continues at coordinate 12,033 of JAFTFD010000096.1, read as the reverse complement.
TCTTCAGCAGATGTATTTTGACAGTTTTTTAAAGGTTGCTCACCTTGAGGATGCAGATATGACAACTGCACTCAATAAGCTTCAGAAAATGAGTGATGCTTTTAACGTAGATTTCATCCTGAGTATCTCCGTCGATGACGTGGATATTCCGGAGCAGTTCAAATCCTTGATCGCAGTTTCTCTGTAAGCTGCATCGCAGTTTTATAATTCTTTGATGATAAGCCCCGGGGGAACAGCTCCGGGGTTTTTAGTGACCTGAACTTCTTCTATGGCTCAACAGACAAAAGGAAATTCCAAGGTAACTGAATATCGCAAGCCGCTGAATATCAATATTGGTATGATCATTTTTGCCGTGATCCTGCTGTACGTGATCTACAGCGTATTCCGCTACGCCACAGCAAGGCATGTAGTAGGCTACGAAGTTCGCCAGGGATCTTTGTCGGCTAACCGTGTGTATGAAGGTCTGGCCTTAAGGAGCGAGGAGATCGCCCCGAGCGAATATGCCGGCCATATCAATTATTATTCCAAGGAGAAAGACCGTCTCGGCACCGGATCCTTAGCCTGTACCGTCGATGAATCAGGCGAAGTCCGGGAAGCTATGACCAGCGCGGATGCGGACGGCACGGTCTTTACGGACAGCCAGCTCAGCCAGATCCGGGGGGATATCGTCAGCTTTGCACAGAGCTTTGACCCTTCCCGCTTTTCAACCGTCTATTCCTTCAAGGATGAGCTTGCCAGCACCGTTCAGAAGATAACAGGCAATACGATCTTAAACGACATCAGCACTATGAACACCGGCGGGAGTATCCATTACTGCTATACTCCGAACACCGGATATATCGTGTACAGCATAGACGGCTACGAAGGCCGCACGTTTGATACTCTGACGAAGGCTGATTTTGATTCCACTTCCTACCAGCGGACCACCCTTGATAACAACGCGCTGGTCTCCATCGGCGATCCTGCCTATAAGCTGGAGACAGCAGAAGACTGGTCCATCGCGATCATGCTGCGTTCTGAGGCGGAGGCAAAGGCCCTCGACGAGCTCGGCGTGATCCGCATCCGGTTTCTCAAAAACCAGCTGGAATCCTGGGCCACCATTACGACCCGGCAGGATTCCGACGGCCAGTTTTATGCAAATCTTGCCCTGACCAATTCCATGATCACCTTCTGTACGGACAGATTCATAGATATCGAATTGATCCAGAGCGGCACGAAGGGATTGAAGATTCCCAAGACGGCCCTCGTTGATGACGACTTTTTCATCGTCCCCGGTGATTTTATCACCTTCGGTACCGGAGGGCAGGAGATCGTTCTGCGGCGAACAGTCAATGAAGCCGGAGAGCGCAGTACGGAAGCCGTCCGCGTAGATCCCTACGGAACCGATGAGGATGGCAATTATTATCTCGACCAGTCTTCGCTACGGGCCGGCGATACCCTTGTCAAACTTGACTCGGAGGCCACCTATACGATCGGCTCCACCAAAAAGCTGACCGGCGTTTACAATATCAATAAAGGATTCTCCGAGTTCCGTCAGGTCAATGTGCTCTCAGAAAACGAGGAATATGCTATCGTAAAGCCGGACAGCATGTACGGCCTGAGGGAATATGACTATATCGTACTGGATGCCGCTGCCATGACCCCTGATGAATTTATTTACGAGTGACACAGCTGCAGGCTTGTCTGCAGGCTCAGTCAGACCGTAACGAGCGCCTTATTGGTGCCTTTTTTATATCGTTTTTGCGTTATTCACCAATAATTCTGTGCATTTATACATGAATTTTATGTTGACATAACCAGAAAAAGAAAAGATAATGAATAAGTGTATGAGTATCTATGAGTATGCTTCCGTGCGGATCTTTGACCGGACGGCATTCCGCATAGTGATGGGAGAGATATAGAAGATGAGTGTGATCGATAATTTTATTAACAGCATGAAGTTCAACAACGACCCGGAAGACGAATACGACGACGAGTTCGGTGATCTTGAAGAAGGATATGATGACGAGGATGTAGGGGAAGAGGCTCCCCGTCCGTTATTCGGCAGAAAACGCGCAGCTGCACAGGAGGAATATCCTGCTCCTGCACGCCGGACATCCCTTGCAGGCAGCAATGCTCCTGCAGTAGCACCCGTTAAAAGAGGCGGATCCACCGGAGGCGGCAATATGCAGGTTCGTATTATCAAGCCCAGTTCCTTTGATCAGTGCAGACAGATCGCTGATACGCTTCTGTCCCACAGAACAGTTCTTCTGAATCTGGAAGGTCTGGATGTGAATACAGCACAGAGGATCGTAGATTTTGCATCCGGTTCCTGCTATGCACTTCACGGCAACTTCATGAAGATCTCTCATTTTATCATTGTGATCACACCTGAGGATGTTGATATCGCGGGTGACATCAACATGGATGGCGGAGACAATATCCTCGGAGCCCTTGCCAGCAGCACAATGCAGCAGGAGGGCGGTATGTTCGGAACCTTTAATACAGGAGCAGCTCCGAGCGTTCCCTTCATGAACTGAGTTCATAAGCCAAGTTCATGAAAAGGATCCCTGCAGAACAGCCAGGATCCGGAGACCAACTATACATGATCATACAGATTCGCACCAAGTCATTTGGTGCGAATCTTTTTTAAGGGATGTGAGGAATCCTATGAACAGACCAAATTCAGCAGTTCCGGCACCAAATCCTGTAAGCGAAGTCTCTGCACCGCGCATTATGACCGTGCACAAAGACGGCGCTCCCTGTTATGATATCGTGTATTCTCTTGACCTGAGCGAACTGACACGCGCGATAGTGAATTCGGAATTCTCCAAAAAGAGACTCTGCATCATTACTGACACGAATGTCATTTCTCTTTGGGGCGAGCAGGTCATGCGTGCCCTTAAGCCTCTGGCAGAGGACGCAAACGCCAGCGGCAAGGAGCCTATGATCTATGCGATCCCTGCCGGTGAAGAGAACAAGACCCTCGGCAACGTCCAGGAGATCTATCGCTTTCTGATCGAAAATCATTTCGACCGCCAGAGCTGCCTGATCGCTTTGGGCGGCGGCGTCGTCGGAGATATGACCGGTTATACAGCGGCCACCTATCTTCGCGGCATTGATTTTATTCAGGTCCCGACGACTCTGCTCGCACAGGCCGATTCCAGTATCGGCGGCAAGACCGGCGTAGATTTTGACGGATACAAAAATATGGTAGGCGCCTTCTACATGCCAAAGCTCGTATTTGCCGATGCCGAATTCCTCAAAACGCTCGACGAGCGCCAGTTCAGCAGCGGTTTTGCGGAGATCATGAAGCACGGTCTGATCCGCGATAAAGAGTATTATTTCTGGCTCCTGGAGCACCGGGACGGGATCATGGCAAGAGACACGAAGATCCTGACAGATATGCTCATTCGCAGCAATGAGATCAAAAGAGACGTCGTCGAAAAGGACCCTTACGAAAAAGGGGAGAGGATGCTCCTCAATTTCGGACATACGGTCGGGCATGCGATCGAAAAGGCTTCTGATTTCACCATGACACACGGAGAGTGCGTCTGCCTTGGCTGTGCAGCTGCCGCATTCCTTTCGCTGCAGCGGGGATACCTTTCTGAACAGGCCTATGAGCAGATCAGAGACGGCTTTCTTCCTTTTGGTCTTAAGATCACCACAGCCATTCCGGACCCCGAAAAGATCCTGCGGCTGACCAGATCAGATAAAAAAGTCGCCTCCGGAAAGCTGCGGTTCATCCTCTTAAAAGACATCGGAGAGGCATTTATTGACACGTCTGTCACCGATGAGGAGATCCTGTCCGCCATTAAAGCGGTCACTGACCCTGCCGTCTGACACCGGTCCTTAAGATCCGGTCTATATCAGGTCTCTTTGACCTGATCCTCAGGACCTTCTCTGGATCATGAAAAAAACACGAATAGAAAAACAGGAATCAAGAAATGAAAGAAACAAACCAGATCCCAGCTTCCGACAGCGCCGTAAAGAAACCGGAAAGGAGCCCTGCACCGCGAATAGTGATCGCAGCAGCCGCATGGGTGCTGCTGGTCCTGCTCGACCAGTGGACAAAGATCGCCATGACCGCAGCGCTTGCAGGCAATGCGCCGATCATTCTGATCCCCGGAGTCCTGGAATTTCTTTACGTCGAGAATACAGGCGCTGCGTTCAGCATGCTGGAAAACGCCCAGTGGTTCTTCCTGATCGTCGCGACGGCGGCGATCCTCGGAATTGGCTGGCTCCTTTATAAAATGCCAAAAACAGAGCCTGAGAGCAGACGCCTTCTGCCGATGCGCATCTGCCTGCTTCTCATCAGCGCCGGGGCAATGGGGAACCTCATCGACAGGATCCGGTTTTCCTATGTCCGCGATTTTATCTATTTTTCCCTGATCGATTTCCCGGTCTTCAATGTCGCTGACATTTATGTCACAACGGCGACAGCAGTCATGATCCTGCTGGTGCTGTTTGTCTACAAGGATGAGGATTTCGCATTTCTGTCTTCCAAAAAAGACAGATCCGGCGATTCTGACAGGTGATCTCTATGGACCACAATACTTTTATCGTTTCGGAAGAGGACGACGGCGAGCGCCTGGATAAGCTCCTGGCCGTCCTTTTTCCTTCCTATTCGCGCAGTTTTCTTCAGAAGCTGTTTGAGGGTAAAAACCAAAATTCCGGCGGGAGCGTCACGCTCAATGGCAGGGCCGTCAAGCCCAGCACGAAAGTCAGGGAGAATGACGTCGTTGTCTTCACTGTGCCGGATCTTGTCATCCCCGACATCGCTCCGGAAAACATTCCCCTCGACATTCTCTACGAGGACGACGACGTTCTCGTTGTCAATAAGCCAAAAGACATGGTCGTACATCCCGCTCCCGGCCATTACAGCGGGACGCTGGTCAATGCTGTCCTGTACCACTGCGGAGATTCCCTTTCCGGTATTAACGGTGTCATGCGCCCCGGGATCGTCCATCGGATCGACAAAGATACGACGGGATCCCTCATCATCTGTAAAAATGACGCTGCTCACAACAGTATTGCAGAGCAGCTGGCCGTACACAGTATCACCCGCAGCTATATTGCGATCCTGTACGGACACCTGCCGCAGCAGGAGATCACCGTAGATAAGCCTCTATGGCGTGACCCGAAGGACCGCAAGAAGATGGCGATCGCACCCGAGGGCAGCGGCAAACGCGCGGTCACACATGTGCATGTGCTCAAAGAATACCGCGACTATTCCTACGTGGAATGCCGCCTGGAAACAGGCCGCACGCACCAGATCCGTGTCCATATGGCCAGCATCGGGCACCCGATCCTGGGAGATGAGATCTATGCACCCAATAAAAAAAACCCCTACAAGCTCCAGGGGCAATGTCTGCACGCCAGGGTACTCGGATTCGTCCACCCTGTGACAAACGCGTATATTGAGGTCTCAGCGCCCATTCCGGGCTATTTTGAACATCTGCTTGAGATCATGCCGCAATAATTTTATCGTAACTGTTCACGTTCAGCGAACGCGAACAGTTACATTTTATCTTTCAATTCCTCTGAAGAACAGGGCAAGCATTCCGGGACCCACATGCGCTCCCGAGAAAGGCTCATGCTGGCAGATCGTGATCGGAATGTTCGGTGTGATTTCCCTTACCATATCCGCCATGGTCTTTGCGTCGTCAATACAGTCTCCGTGGGAGATGCACACGCGCTGCCAGCCGGACTCCGTTCGTTTTTCTTTGTATTTCTCAATGATCGCTGCGATCGCCTTTTTGCGGCCTCTGACTTTGGAGCAGGCAACGATATGTCCCGTGCTGTCTCCGTAAAGGATCGGCTTGATGTTAAGGACAGTACCGATCGCCGCCGTAACGCCGCTGACACGCCCTGTCTTTTTGAGGAAATTCAGGTCGTCGACGGTGAAATACTGGCACATGTGAGGGACTTCTTCATCGAGCACTTTTGCCGCTTCCTTCGCATCCATTCCTTCCCGGCTAAGCTCCGCGGCGCGGACTGCCAGAAGCCCGTTTCCGAAACCGCATCCATGGGAATCCACAATGTGGATGAAACGGTCTTTATATTCCTCCATCAGTTCCCTGGCCGCATTGACAGCGGCGTTATAAGTACCGCTGATTCCTGAACTCATGGAGATGTAGATGACATCCATTCCCTGTTTCAGGACAGGAGCCAGATTGGTCAGAAAAACATGGGAGTTCAGAAGGCTCGTGCTGGCCGTGCTCCCGTTTCTTAATTTCTCATAGAAAGCATGGCCATCGAACAGCTCCACATCTCCGAGATAGGTCTGCGGTTTTCCGTCCAGCAGGTATTCACAGGGAAGGAGAGTGATCCCTTCCAGCATTTCTTTCGGCAGGTTAGCGCTTCCGTCTGCAAAAACAGCAAAAGGCATGTCTTTTTCCTCCAAAGATCTTAATAATTTGTATCAGGATCAATACGGTCTTCATTGTATGACATTCCCTGCAAGGTTACAAGTGCAGGAGCGTTTTTCCTAATTGCGACAGGTTACATGTGCAGGAGCGTTTTTCCTAATTGCGATTTTTGTCTGAAACGCTTATAATAATTGTATAAATTGGTCATCAATATCGGATTTCTGATATTATTTTTGATGACTATTTAATAATAACTACTGGAGGTACCGGAATGAATACAATCATCACCATCGGAAGACAGTTCGGATCAGGCGGAAGAGAGATCGGGCAGAAACTGGCAGAGCATTACGGGATCACCTGCTATGACAAGGAACTCATTGCAAAGGTTGCCAAGAACAGCGGCTTCTGTGAGGAGATGATCCATCAGCAGGATGAGCGTCCTACCAATTCTTTCCTGTACAATCTGGTTATGGATACTTATTCCTTCGGTTACAATGCATCCAGCTTCGTGGATATGCCGATCAGCCAGAAGGTATTCCTTGCACAGTTCGATACGATCAAGAAGCTCGCACAGGAAGGTCCCTGCGTATTTATCGGACGCTGCGCTGACAACGCGCTCTCCGATATGTCCAACGTCATCAATCTGTTCATCTATGCAGACGATGATTTCCGGATCCGCGAGATCATGCGCAGATATCCCGATATCACCACAGAGCAGAAGGCCCGCGACTTCATGAACAAGAAGGACAAACAGCGCGCCAGCTACTACAATTATTATTCCTCCAAGAAATGGGGCAATGCTCCGAGCTATGACGCCTGCATCGACACAACACTCCTTGGAATCGACGGGACCGTCAAGCTCATCTGCCAGATGATCGATGATTTCGAGAATAAATAAGAAATAGAATTGCGTTTCAACAGCCACCGTTATACGGTGGCTGTTTTTTTAAATATGACATCGCATCGTGTCCAAAGAAGATTCACACAATCATTACGTTATGTTCATAAAATCTTCATTAAGGTATTGTTTAATAGTAGAGGAAATATTATAATCATATATTATTGTTTAATATTTCACGTTTTTGTAACACAATACCATCAATTACGGCAATATTATACAGAATTAACTGAAAAGCAATAATAACGACAGCAAATGGGATGACGGCCAGGGCAGCTATCAACTGTAACGGTGATTGACGTTAGTGCTGAGTAACACAATTGATACAAAAATATATACAGAACGAGACAGCACGCACGGCATTACGGGAGGTATTTCCTTATGACTTCCGGATCAAGTGAACGTTATCTGTCCAAATTCAGATTAACCAGAGGCACGATCAAAAAACATATTTTGCTGATCACAGGGGCTTTTCTGACCATTTTCTTCGGAATAGCATTTATTCTGTGCCTGAATGATGAAGAACTCGCTGAGGACGGCGGGCTGGCATTATCTGTCACGTTCCTCGTCATGGGCGTTTTCTTCCTGTACAGGGGATTCCTGTGCAGTGCCAGGATCATTGCTGCCAGACAATACAGCGTCGTATTCGATTACGACCAGAACGGGATCGTGACGCTGCAGGAGATTGCTTCCCATACCGGAAAAACGGAAGAGAAGGTCACGAGAGAGCTCAACTGGCTCTTCAGGAGAAACATCTTCAGCGGCTGTCATTTTCAGAGACAGGATCCCCCGTGTGTGATCCTCTCGGGAGCCTGGGGCGTTTCCGACAGCGATGAGGATATGCCTCAGTTTAAGGCTGTCACCTGTCCGCATTGTATGGCTGTCGTGCGGATCCGGGAAGGCTCCACGGTAAAATGTGAATATTGCGGAAGCGATGTTTCCGCCAGCTGATTACGGATCATATGGATCCGGAATAAAGAATAGTATACAAAAGCGCCCGTGATGGGCGCTTTTTCTTTGTTACCTTCTTGCCGGGTTTACATTCAAACCGTCACGGCGTCTCTCTGCCGTATACATCCGTCATAGCAGCGCGGCGCTTGTTGTCCTCTCTGGAATCCACATAATACCGGTTCGTCGTCTCGACATGTTCATGGCCGAGAACATCCGCGACTAATCGGATATCATGGGTCGAGTTATACAGGGCGGTTCCGTAAGTACGTCTTAGATCATGCGGATGCAGATTTCCGAATCTGGGAAGGGCTTCCTCGCCGAGTTTCTGCAGCATATCCTGGACACTGCGGACCTGAAGCCTTGTTTTGCGGTTGGAGAGGAAGAGTGCCTGCTCATTCTCATCCTTTACGTAATTTGGCCTCTCAGAATGGATATAATCGTACAGAGCCGCTGCCGTAGTATCGTTAAAATAGACTCTGTCGATGCTGCCGCCTTTTCGCGTCACATACATACACATCGAGTCAAAATCCACATCATTCAAGTTCAGACCGACCAGCTCGGAAATACGAACGCCTGTATTCAGCAGGAGTTCTACGATCGCAGAATCCCTCAGAATCGTTTTCTCGCTGAACTTTTGTCTTCTACTAGATGATTTATTATTTGTTAAAGAATTAACAAGCGTATCGACCTGATCCGCATCGAGCTTACGGATGAATTTCTCATTCGTCATTTTCACCGGCTCGATCGAAGCCGTGGGATCGTCCGAGATGTATTTATGGGAGTATTCGAACTTAAAAAACGAACGCAGGCTGTTTAACCGCCGTTTGCGCGTTTTTTCATTGTTCGTGTACATATGGCCGTCGTCACGAATGCCGTTCGTCAGATGCGCCAGATACGCGATGATGTCTTCACTGGAAAGGTGTTCCATATATTCCAGCGGGATGTCCTTGGTCGCTGTGTCCTTTAAGAGCGGATTTACCGACACACAGTACCTCAAAAACAGCAGCATATCGCCGGCATAAGCGAGCCTCGTGGAGAGCTTGCGGTTGGCGGCCGCCTTGGCATTGAGCCAGGTGATCATATAATACGGAAGCTGTGAACAGACTTCATTGTATTTAACAGTAGCCTTGATGTTTTGTTCCTGTCTGTAGCTTAAAGCTTTCTCAGCCATACAGTGATAACCTCATTAACGCATGCAAATAAACATTAATCCATGAATGAACAAATTATGGAAGGAACCCGTAATGCGGGCAGGCCCGCGGCCTGAGCTCTGAAATGGATCCGTCCAGAAAGAATATACCACTTTCCTGCCTCTTTTGCCACATATTTTTTCGTAAAACTGAAATTTTACGCGGAAATATATTTAAAGTAGCGCTGCTCTTCCATCATTACAAAAGATCCAGGATGCTCAAAACGCGATCCTGGATCCTTCATAATAACTGAGTTTCTGGCTCAATCATTCATTATTTGTCAAAAATTGCGGATGCTTCTTTCATCAGTTCAATGACCGGGAGATGCTGAGGACATACGCCTTCGCACTGGCCGCACGCGATGCAGTCGCCGGCTCTGCCGTGTTTTGCCAGCAGATTCTCATAGAAGGAATGCGGCCTGAAGGCATCCCCGTAGAGACGGACCGTATTGAGTGCCCTGAAGACGTCCGGAATGCTGATATTCATCGGACATCCGTCGCAGCAATATCTGCAGGAAGTACATCCGATGATAGGTGTATCCAGCATGATCGAGCTCACTTCCGCAATGACCGCTTTTTCCTCATCGCTCAGCGGCTCAAAATTCGTGAAGGTCGCAAGATTGTCCTTCATCTGCTCTTCATTCGACATACCTGAGAGGATCGTCATGACACCCGGGAGGGATGCGACGAAACGGAAGGCCCAGGAGGCGATGGAGGCCTCAGGGCGGACTGCCTTGTATTTTGCCTCCAGCTCCGGCTTCAGGCTTGCAAGTGTTCCGCCTTTGACCGGCTCCATGATGACCATCGGAATATTTCTCTCATGCAGGATCTCATAGAGCTTACCGCTCTGCACGACCGGGTTCTCCCAATCCAGGTAGTTCAGCTGGATCTGGACGAATTCCACCTGCGGATGTGCATCAAGGACCCTGGTAAGCAGTTCCGGACTTCCATGGAAGGAGAAACCAAAATGCCTGATCTTTCCCTCTGCTTTTTTCTGCAGAGCCCAGTTAAAGCAATCCAGGCCTTCATAGGTGTCGATATTTCCATCCTCTACGGAATGCAGCAGATAGAAATCATAGAAATCAACGCCTGCTCTCTCGAGCTGTTCTTTGAAGATCCTGTCCCTGTCCTCCGGCTTTTTGAGTTCCCACGCCGGAAGCTTCGTTGCCAGAGTGAAAGCATCTCTCGGATAACGCTTAACGATCGCTTCGCCTGCTGCTACCTCTGACTTTCCTCCATGATAAACGTAAGCCGTATCAAAGTAGGTGAGACCTGCAGCGATATACGCATCCACCATACGACAGACTTCCTCCATATTGATGACTCCGTCTGTCTCGGGCAGTCTCATCAGGCCAAAACCCAGTTTTGGCATTTTTTCAAGATCGATAGCCATGTCTGCTCCTTTCTTTCAATAGAAGTTACTTATATTTTTATCATAGCAGATAATGGGACATGGGGACAGTCACTTTGTCCCTTTTTCACAAATGCCGATAAATTGGACAAAAGTGACTGTCCCCGTGTCTAATTAATGCCGGAAAATGGGACAAAGTGACTGTCCCCGTGTCTCATTTTGACCGTATATTGTCCGGCTTTCAGATCTCTTCAACATTCTGCAGCAAAACTGCCTGCAGTGTATGCGACTCCGCCTGATAGACAAGACAGATGCAATTCTCTTCCGGCTGGAAATCCACATAAAGATCCTTGCCATACTGATCCGCGATGGCGACCGCTTCATCAAAAGCAACGGACCTGACCTCAAATTCCCGATCCGGTTTTCCGTCGACCCGGTTGATATGCCGGATATGCCGGTCACAGTCATCCCTGTTCGTAAACACAACGAAGGCACCGTCCTCATACAGGATCCCTTCCACCGTAGGTACCTCAGGATCTTCGTTTGCGGGTGCTATCGTCATGACACTGTGGGAAGACAGGATCGTCTTGATCGTATCCCAGTCGCTCTCCTTGCGGTGGCTCTTGCCGAGCTTGATCTTGATCGTGTTTACATCCACTTCTGACAAATTATCAGGAACGCTCTTCGTGTCCTTGACCGGCTGTTCCTCATTCTGAGTTTCTGCGTCCTCAGCTGATGCCGGCATCTCATCCTGCACTTCGGCGTCCTCCTTAGAAGTCTCTGCCTCGACCTGCGTCACAGTATTCGCAACAGAAACCTGCGCCTCCGCCTGGGGCTCTGTCTCCTCTGGCTCTTTTTCTACAGTTTCCGGCTCTTCAAGATATCTCACCTTTTTACCGGTCTCCTCGGCATAGGCGATCTCGCTTCTCGTGCTCTCACCAATATATCCGTCAACGTTGATCACATAGATCTCATCGGCCAGATCGATCTTCCGTTTGTGCATATCGTCGAGCATGGCCTTCGTGCCTTCCGTCCACACTTCATCATCACCGGAATGTCCGAACAGGCCGACGCTGATCACAATATTGCCTTCCAGCGTCAATCTCTTCTGGGCCTCCATGAAGGCATCTTTAAATCTTGTGCTGCCGCAAAGAGTTATGATTCTGTACTGTCCTATCATTTTTTCCTCCTGAACCGGTATATTGTTTTTGCTGTGTTACCTGCTGCTTTTTCACCACAAAACAGTTTTCTGTTGAATTATTTCCGGGTTGGATATAAATTCATTGGTGACACT
>JAFTFD010000095.1 GCA_017449745.1 Lachnospiraceae bacterium | reverse complement strand
TTAATCTGATGCTTGCTTATGTTCTCCTGGCTTCAGATGACAGAAAAAGTGGTCATCTGCAATATAACTATTAATACTTTAGTATAGCATATTTCAGCAAGCTAAGGGGAGAATAGGGATGTGGTGTTGTTCAGTTCGAAAAAAGGCTTCGTACAGATTCCGAAATGCGGAATAATTCCCGAAAATATCGAAATGATTAATCAATTTGGAAAAGATAAAATAAACATGAATGCAGATAACGTGCAGCCATGTTTTCTATAACTGGGAATAAGAAAAAAGGCAATTCCTGCGTATTAATCAACTCAATAAACAGTCCAAACGTTTAAACATTTTATCAAGGGGGAAAGGCAATATGGCACATTTTATTCCTAAAAACAGAGGTCCGGCAGTGATTCCCGGAATCGTAAGTTCCAACACCATTTCTGACGCATACCGGGATTCTCTTCTGATTTCCTATGATTTTATCGGCGAGGTGGACCCGGATCCGACAGCAAATCTCTTTGGCAGAACTTTCGCGGGTCCGGTTTTCGCAGGTCCCATCGGCGGTGCGAACAACAAGCCGGAGTTCGGCGGTGTTGTCGGCTACGCGCAGGCAGTAAGGGAGGCAGGCTCGCTCTATTTTCCCGGATTTCATGACAAGGAAGAATGGAAAGAAATCTTGAAAGAGAAAATTCCGGCAGCGCGCGTGATCAAGCCGCTTAAAGATATCGACGCGGTCCTGGAAGAAGTGCAGTATGATACGGAGAACGGTGCCGTCGCTTATGCCATGGATATTTCCCATGGAAAGACTTTTTATGGAGAAGATGATGGACAGGAGCAGGAATTCAAGATGAAGACAAAGGAAGACCTGATCCGCATCAACGAGGCTTCTCCTCTTCCGTTCATTCTCAAAGATGTGCAAAGTATGCACGACGTGCTGATTGCAAAAGAAGTCGGCGTCGCTGGCATCTGGCTGTCCGGACACAACAACCGCTTCCCTTATTCGGTCCCTCCGCTGTACCTTCTCCCGAAGGTCCGCGAGGCTGTCGGTCCTGATATGAAGATCCTGATCGACGGCGGTCTTTCCAACGGATACGATGCTTTTAAGGCCCTCGCCCTCGGCGCGGACGCCGTTGTCTGTGCACGCGGCCTGATGGCTGCTTTCACAAAGGACGGGCAGGAAGGGCTTACTTATAAGATCATGGAAATGATCGCCCAGCTCAAAGGCGCGATGGCGGGTACCGGATCACCGGATCTTGCTCACATCAACAGAGATTCCATTATCAGGCTCTGATCCGGAGATCTACCCCTACATCCATTTTCAGGACTCGTCGGGGGAAGTGGGATATAAAGATGTGTCATCCCTGCACATTCGCTTTCCAAAAATGTACGGGATGACACCGAAAGAATATAGGAGTATGAATAAATACTAATATTAAATCACCCTGTAACCGGTTCAGCAGCTGCGCCTGCCCCGCATGCCGGGCAGTGCGGATCCGCCTGCGGCAGCCGGATCTTATGGAACTCCATTGTCAGGAGATCTGCGGTAAGCAGGTAGCCGGTAAGCAAAATTCCTGCACCGACAGCATATTTTATGGCCTCTGCTGCCTGCATCGTGCCAATGACACCGGGAGCCGGTCCGATCACAGCATGGTGCCTGGCATATCGCTCTTCCAAATCTGACTTTGAAGGTACCTTTAAAGAATGAGCACTCAGCACAGGCGGACTCTTAAAGACACAACGATAACAGGGTCCTGCACCGGGCACATAGGTCATCAGCTGTCCCTTGAAGCCCGAGACAGCGCCATGACAAAATGGTTTTTTTTCTGCGACACAGGCGTCATTGATCAGAAACTTTGACTCGAAGTTGTCCGTCGCATCGATGACAAAATCATAATCACGGATCAATGGACGGATATTGTTTTCATCGATTCGCTCTTCGAATGTACTGATTCGGCAGGTCGGCGCAATTGCCTTCATTGATTCAGCTGCCGAGACGGCCTTGGACCTGCCAAGGTCCGCCGTGCTATGGGCGATCTGCCTTTGCAGGTTGGACAGTTCGACGAGATCGCCGTCCGCGATGCCGATCGAGCCAACTCCTGCCGCCGCCAGATACAAAGCAGCAGGCGAGCCAAGCCCGCCTGCTCCTATGATCAGCACACGATAATGAAAGAGCCTTCTCTGCCCTTCCTCTCCGATCTCGTCTAACAGGATCTGCCGGGAATAACGTATTCTGTCTTCCTGCGGCAGTACATAATCATTTTTGTCTTCCATGATGTCTCATATAGCGCATTCTAGCCGTATTGATATCCGTATGGCTCAGCCCGCTGTTCAGCCGCCGTCCATATACGCGACCATATCGACATTGTCACCGTCATGTACGATCGTGGTGCTGTAATTCTCCATAGGAATGTAGACGTCGTTGATCGCGACTGTCACATAGAGAGGAGACATGAAATGAGATTCTTCCATGATCAGTTCAGACACTGTCATATTATCTCTCACTTCCTTTTTTACCCCGTATACTGTGATCTTCATTCTCTTTCCTCTGATATGTTCCACAACAAACTGTGCCGCGTGCTGATTTATTTTAGCATAAAATAGCGCCGCTCCGTCAATGGACCACTGGGCGATTTCACGGATTTTACAGGGGCCCTCGAGTGCACTACTCAGCGAATTTCCCGTATTCTCTCCTATTGTTCCAGTAAAAAAGCGACATGCCTGTAAACCAGGCCGAAGTCAACCGTGCAATCTCCGTTCCAGATCAGAACGGGGACTCTGGCTTCCTCTCCATAGATCACCGGAATTTCATTGTTTTCAAGATCATAGACGACTGTTGAGCGCTTTTGAGGGTCAACGATCCAGTATTCCCTGACCCCCGCGTTTGCGTATTTATAATGCTTTAATGTCATATCTCTTTTGCGGGTCGATGGGGACAGTATTTCTATCAGAAAATCAGGAGCTCCGAATACTCTGCCATTTTTTAATTTCTTTTTGTCGCAGACGATCAATACATCAGGCTGAACGATCGTTTTGTCATCCTCATCCAGTTGTACATCAACAGGAGACATAAACGGGGTACATTCCCCGCCCCTCTCAAGAGTAAAATCCAGAAGCTGTTTGTAAATAAAACCTCCTATTGCCTGGTGCCACGTCATTGGGGCCGCCATATCATAGAACACTCCGTCGATCATCTCGACTCTCTGATCTTCCGGAAGTGCAAGATAATCCTCCAGAGTAAACTCACCCGGTTTTTTCAAAGTTCTCGTCGCGCCGGAGCCGGCATTGTATGCTGCCGGCGGTTCGGCCATTACAGATCCGGAACTTCTGTTTAATCCTTCATAAGGTTTAGTCTGGTCCTGAACATTTACTCTTTCGGAACCGGGATCTGTTCTCAGGGTTTTCTCCAGCATTTTGATCGTCCCTTCCCTCGGTGCCGACGTTGCACCAGAGAAGATTTTCTGCAGAGTTCCGATCGGCACCCCTGACCGCTCCGCGAGGGTCTTGTTGGAGAGCCCCAACTCCCGTTTTCTCTCTTTCATTTCTTCTATTGTCATGATCTTCTCCTGCCTCACGCTCTTCCGTTTACGGTTTCCGTTTGCTACCGCGTCTTCGTTATATACCCAAATTATAATCTATTTAGCACCTTTTTGCAACCGTTTTGTAACCTTAAATCCATTTTAAAACATATCGAAGAAGGCAATCAAATATATTTTCCACATTTTAATACAATCGCAAAAGCAGCCCCGTTAAAAAAAGACAGAGCCCGAGATCTCATCCCAGGCTCTGCGTTATCCAGTATTCCGTTGTTTCCATCCCTGCTCAATCACTGCTTCCGGATCTTGTTGTGCTTGGGTAGCGTGATCAAAATGGAGATAATGCCTCCCGGGAGGTATTCCATCTTAAGAGCTCCGCCGCAGACCGCGTCCAGTCTGTCATTGACATTGCAGATGCTCGCCGGCATCTCCTCCATATCTGCCTGTCCTGAATCAGGCATACCCTTTGCGGAAACTTCCACCTCGTATCTGTTCGGAAATTCGTCCGTGCTGATCGTGATATCGCAAACTGCCTCTGGGTCTTTCCCAAGGCTGTTCTGAATCACAAATTCGACAAGAGGTCCCATGGTTATGTTTGGCATCCTGAAATCCGTTACGATAGGCGTATAATGAATTCTCAGTCTGTCTCCGTATCTTAACTGCTGAAGGGATATGTACAGAAGCACATAGTCAAGCTCGTCCATAAAAGGGATTGGCCCGGTCACAGACATATTCGCCATGTTGCGCCTGATAAACCGGGAATAATCATCAATCACCGCAGCAGCTTTGTCTGGATCCTTTGTTCCGATCTCCTTGATCGCGGCAAGAATCTCCAGCAGTATATGCGGCTGTATCTGGCTCATCATCATATCCACTTTGAGCTTTGCGTTCCTGATCTCCTGGTTTCTGTATTCCTCTGCGTGTTCATAGATAGCGACGATCATCATGACCGTCATGGAAAGCGTGGAACCCAGCGCTACCAGATACAGGTCCGCTGTCCATCTCCTGAACAGGATCGTGATAAGAGGAAGCGTTATATAGATGCCAAAGGCTACCCCCTGGCGGATACTCAGGTCTTTTCTATGGGAAATGCTGATCAGCAGGTCGATAACCATAAAGATCGCGACCAGCAAATAGCCCAGTGAATGTATATGTCCGGTCGAGTAGGTCCCATTCTCATATACGATAAAAAGATGTCCTCTGATCTGCTCTGCGATCAGTATGAAAGCGCCGGCCGCCATGAGCGCGCCGCTCATCAGATGGAGCTTGCTGCTCCTGGGATAGGTATTTTCCCAGAAAGTAATAACATATTCCGTAAACAGAAATGCGGTCAGAACGGAGAAAAAATACGTACAGAAACCGGCTGCCGTAAGGCCTGGCAGCCATACATCCTCCCGCGGAAAGATCTTTGAGAGTTCCAGCAGCATGAGGGATGAATTATAAATCAGCAGGCTGATAAAGATCGCCGTAAAGAAAACCCGCGTTGTTTTGTCTCTGCCGATCCCCATCAGATTGATCAGGATCGAAAAGCCGCAGACCAGGACTCCTGCGAACGCGATGAATAAATTGGCTATAGCAACAATAGATAAAGTCATGGAAGGATTCTCCTTTCCCACCCATTATATCATGCCTGCTGTTCGGAAAACGATGTTTGAATTTTGAAGATGCTTTGGTATAATATCTCTTGTTCAGCCGGTTCAGGCTATTTGTGCATCTGCTGCCCGGGTATGACAGCGGCACAAGGAACCCCTACAGACTGAACAACAGAATAGAATGCAGACATGGCGAAATTGGTAGACGCGCTGGATTTAGGTTCCAGTCCTTCACGGGGTGTGGGTTCGAGTCCCATTGTCTGTAGCTGATCCGCTCTCCCTGGGTTTACCGGGAGGAGCGGATTTTATTTCTCAGTATTTTCAGGTTCTTCTGGCTCAGATTAGAAAAAAAAAGGACATCTCGTTCGAGATGTCCTGAAATCTTAAGTGAACGATGCGGGATTCGAACCCGCGACAACTTGATTAAAAGTCAAGTGCTCTACCACCTGAGCTAATCGTCCGCAACTGGGCTAGCCAGATTCGAACTGGCGCGTGCAGCAGTCAAAGTGCTGTGCCTTACCGCTTGGCGATAGCCCATTGGCCACTAAATGAGGTCTCTCCGGCTGATGCCGATGCCCCTGATTCCTCAAAAAGGTGGATAGTGGGACTCGAACCCACGGTCTCCAGAACCACAATCTGGCGCGTTAGCCAACTACGCCATACCCACCATGTACGCGTGCCCGAAGGGATTCGAACCCCCGACCCACGGCTTAGAAGGCCGTTGCTCTATCCAGCTGAGCTACGGACACACATGTATGCCGATTACTCACTGCGAGCTTCGTGCCGCCGTGCCAACCTGATCCTTATCTGCTGTTCTTGCAGAGATCCGGTTTTTGACATACAAAAGCGGGTGATGGGAATCGAACCCACGTATCTAGCTTGGAAGGCTAGTGTTCTACCATTGAACTACACCCGCAAAGGAAGTACTGATTCAATTGTGTATCTCAGAAACATCGGGGTGACAGGATTCGAACCTGCGACTTCCTGGTCCCAAACCAGGCGCTCTAGCCAAACTGAGCCACACCCCGTTAAGACCTATTTCCGTGACGCAAGCAATATTATAGTAAACCCGATGCCGAATGTCAAACAAAAAATGCAAAAATTTTTGGAGGATATCATCCCGTAATATCTTTTACCGTGCTCCCCGTCAGAAGATGTCCGGGAACCAGCACTGTTTCCACCAGGGTCGTGCGCGGCTGTTCGATGAGACGGATCAGCTTGTCTGCCGCTTCTTTTCCCATCGTCTTTGTATCCTGGGCAAGTGTCGTCAGGTTCGGCCTGATCTGCTGGCTGATGCGCACGCCGTCGTATCCCGCGATGGAGATATCATCCGGAATGGAGAGCCCTCTCTCCCTGATCGCGTTGATGCCGCCGAAAGCCGCGTAGTCATCCGGATAAAGGATGCAGGTCGGACGGACCGGCAGATCCAGCAGGTACTCTGTCAGCTTCGCTGTTTTGTTCATATCGCGGTAAGGCGCTTCCTGTACGTACTCTTCTGGAATTTCCGTGATGCCATTCTCATAGCACGTCTTGTAAAACGCGGAGAGCCTGTTCTGCGTGACCGCGGAGTCTGTTCCGTGAATAAAGGCGATGCGGCGGTGTCCCTTCCCTATTATATAGTTGAGAAGATCCGTCATTCCCTGCACGTTGTCGGACTGGATCACCATACGGTTGTTGAAAACATGGTCGATCGTCACGATCGGAATATCGCTGCGCACCAGCTCCATGATCTCCGGATCGTAAAAATTCACGCACGCGATGCAGACGCCGTCAAATCCGCGGTACCTGGAGTGCGCAAGGTAAGACATCCGGTTCTGTCTCTGCGAATTACTGTTGATAAAAGTAAGGTCATACCCCTGCAGCTCCGCCTCTTTCTTGAAGCTGTCAAGCAGCGCCGCGTAATAATCGTGCGTCAGTCCGCTCTGGGATTCATCCACAAAAAGAATCCCCAGGTTGTAGGAGCGATTGGTCTTGAGTGCCTTGGCCGCCGCAT
Organism: Lachnospiraceae bacterium; assembly: GCA_017449745.1. Classification (GTDB taxonomy): domain Bacteria; phylum Bacillota; class Clostridia; order Lachnospirales; family Lachnospiraceae; genus CAG-791. The sequence continues at coordinate 7,245 of JAFTFD010000095.1, read as the reverse complement.
TGGGCATGTACCCCAGTTCCATCGCGACCTTGCGGATCCGCTCTCGCGTCTCCTGTCCTACATCCTTATGTCCATTTAATGCTTTGGAAACCGTCGCGACAGAGACGCCGCACGCTGCAGAAATGTCTTTCAGAGAAACCATGATGCCCTTCCATATCTGGCAAGGCAGGCCTGTAAAAACAGCCAGGTGCCCGTCCCGAGCCCTTCCCGGCTATTTTAAAACATACATCGATCCTGCTCTTGACCCAGCTTCATAACCCCAACAAAATTCTGAAAATGCAAATTGCCCAAACGTGTGACTTTGCTCTTGGATAAATCAATGGCATTGTAAAATTTGTCCTTACCCCGATGAAGGGGTTACAAAAATTCACACTTTCGCATTTTCGCGCTAAAAGAATACATGAAATAATGCTGAAATGCAAGTATTTTTGCCATAGAAGCTTTACAGTCTTTCTTTGTTGGTGTAAAGTGACATGTTCCCGCCACTTTCGCTTGCGCTCAGAAGTGGGGGCTTCCTGTTCGACAGCCTCTACAGGCTGAGCATTAGCAGGCTATCCCCGCGTGCCCCGCGGTTCTTATTCATCTGCCCGGTTACGGGCTATTCTTTTTTATGTCTCTATAGTTTTTCTCTATCCGCCTCTCAGGATGCTTCCCGCAGCTCTTTCAGGAGCCTTCGACCTTCCTCGCGGGTATTCACTGCTGCGTTTACGTCCCGGTCCATGCAGTTCCCGCATCCGCACTGATAGATCCGCTCGCTCAGCGTAAGTTCCTTCTTCACTTTCCCGCACCTGCTGCACATCTTACTCGACGGGAAGAACCTGTCCACTTTCACCAGATCCTTTCCCTGTTCCTTAAGCTTATACCCCAGCATCCCGCGGAACATACCGAAGCTGTCATCCATCACGCTTTTCCCGAAGTTCAGACACCCGCTCATCGCTTTCATGTCGATATCTTCCACCGATACAGCGTCATAATTCTCAGATATTTCTCTGCTCAGCTTATGAAGATAGTCTCTCCTCTGATCCCGGATCTTCCCGCAGCACTTCGCGACCTTCTTCCTCTGCTTCTCATAGCCGCGGCTCCCTCTCTGGCAGTGGGAAAGCTTTCTCTGCTCCCGGGCAAGTTTCTTCTGGCTCTTCCGGTAATACATCGGGTATTCTGCATGCTCTCCATTCGAAAAAACCGCAAGCCCGCTCATGGCAAAGTCTATTCCGAGCATATCCATCTCCTCCGGTATTTTCCCCGCAGTTTGGCTTTCACTGACATAGTACTCATACAGAAGTGATGCATAATACTTTCCGCTTCCTTCCATGCTCACCGTAACAGATTTCAGTATGTATTCTTCCGGAATGGGTCTGTGCTGGCGGATCTTTATGGATCCGACCTTGGGCAGGCGCACTCTTCCGTTCTCCAGGCGGATATTTCCGTTCACTGCGTTCGTTGTATAGCTCTTCCTGCTCCTGTGCTTCGACTTGTACTTCGGGAACCCTGCCTTTTTCTCCCTGAAGAATTTCTGATAAGCCGCCTCCAGATGCAGCTGCACATTGGCAAGTGCAAGGGAATCCACTTCTTTCAGCCAGTCGTATTCTTTTTTATATTTCGCAGGAGTAAGGCGTACAGTCTTCCCCGTCTTCTCATAGATCTCTTTCCGCTCTGAGAGCATACGGTTATATACAAAACGGCAGCAGCCGAAGGTCTTATGGATGAGCTCCTCCTGCTCCCTGTCCGGATAGATCCGGAACCTGTATGCCTTCTGTCTCTTCATTTCTCCCCCTGGGTCTCTATATACCGCCTGATCGTTTCTTTCGGCGCTCCTCCTGCAGTCAGAAGGCAGAAGCTCTGGCTCCAGAATGTTTCCTTCCACAGTTTTTCCCTGATCTGCGGAAACTCCTTCTTCAGAAGACGGCTGGATGCGCTCTTGTAGGCATTGATGAATCTGCTGATCTCACTTTTAGGCTGGCCCCATTATGGTCATATTTATCCATAGATACAGGTTTCCTTTCGAATCGACCGAATCGTTTTCCCTCATAGGACAAGTATAACACAGATCAACGAATAGAACAAGTGTTCTTTTATGCAATGTGTAATTTCTCTCAGGACACACGCGAGAGTATGAAATGCTGAGTATGAAGTAAGACGAATATGCATGAAAAAAAAACAGGCGGCAATTCATCCCGCCACCTAAGAGGATGTGGGAATTCTTGCAATTATATGTTAAAATCAGCTACGAAAACGTTTAACTTCTGACAATGAAGCAGTATTTCGGGGATTTATTCTCAACTTTTGTTTATAATATAAATATAATGATGGATAAAGCCAGCGCCGATATCTGCGCGAAGAAGACAAATCCGCAGCCCTGACTGCCCTGTTTCCGCTCATGAATAAGGCTCTCAGCTGCATTATCAGAGTTTTAACTGTTATTTGAAAGAGAGGTTGTTATGAAGTTTGGTTATTTTGACGATCTGAATCAGGAGTACGTGATCACCACGCCCAAGACTCCGCTCCCCTGGATCAACTACCTCGGGAACAAGGATTTCTTCAGCCTGATCTCCAACACAGGGGGCGGTTATTCCTTCTATAAGGACGCGAAGCTGCTGCGCCTGACGCGCTATCGCTACAACAACGTGCCTTATGACAGCAACGGAAAATATTTTTACCTCAAGGAAGGCGATACGATCTGGAACCCCGCCTGGCAGCCCACGAAAACAGAGCTGGATTCCTACGAGTGCAGGCACGGCCTGGGATACTCTGTTTTTAAAGCTTCCAAGAACGGCATCGCGAGTGAGATGACTGCCTTTGTGCCGCTCAACGATGCGTGCGAGATCCAGAAGCTCACGATCACCAACAAGTCCAAGGCGGCAAGGGATCTTCAGCTGTTTTCCTATGTGGAATGGTGCCTCTGGAACGCTTCTGATGACTGCGAAAACTTCCAGCGCAATCTCTCCACCGGCGAGGTCGAGGTCGTGCGCTCCACTATTTTCCACAAGACTGAATATCGCGAGCGCAGGAACCACTATGCGATCTACTCCGTAAACTGCCATGTGGACGGGTTCGATACGATCCGCAGCGAGTTTATGGGCTTCTACAACGGCCCTGACAAGCCGCAGGCCGTTCTGGACGGCGCCTGCAGGAATTCCGAGTGCAGCGGCTGGTCACCGATCGCGGCGCATCAGATCAACGTCTCTCTCCTGCCGGAGGAGTCACGTACCTTTGTTTTCGTTCTCGGATATATTGAGAATCCGGAAGACAAGAAATGGGCTTCCGGCACTGCTCCGGCCAGCGGGATCATCAACAAGCGCCCCGCTGAGGAGATGCTGGCGCGCTACAAGACCGCAGAGGACGCGGACCGCGCCCTCGCCGAGCTCAAGGATTACTGGAAAACGCTTCTCGGGCGCTTCAGCGTGCATTCCTCCAACGAGAAGGTCGACCGCATGGTCAACACCTGGAACCAGTACCAGTGCATGATCACTTTCAATATGAGCCGCTCCGCCTCCTATTATGAGAGCGGGATCGGCCGTGGAATGGGCTTCCGCGATTCCTGCCAGGATCTCCTGGGCTTTGTGCACCTGATCCCGGACCGCGCGAGGGAGCGCATTATCGATATTGCTTCCACACAGTTCCAGGATGGCAGTGCATACCATCAGTATCAGCCTCTGACCAAGAAGGGCAACGCCGGCATCGGCTCCGGCTTTAATGATGACCCGCTGTGGCTGATTGCCGCAGTCGGCGCCTATACGAGAGAGACCGGCGATTACTCGATCCTCGACGAGATCGTGCCGTTCGACAATGATATGTCCGTGGCCCAGCCCCTGATGGAGCATCTGCGCCGCTCCCTTGATTTCACGATCACGCACAAAGGTCCTCATGACCTGCCGCTGATCGGGCGCGCAGACTGGAATGACTGCCTGAACCTCAACTGTTTTTCCGAGCATCCAGGTGAGTCCTTCCAGACCTTCGGTCCTTCCGAGGGACCGGTCGCAGAATCCGTCTTTATAGGCGGTATGTTCGTTAAATACGCGGAGGAGTACGCACAGCTGGCAGAGATCCGCGGCGACGCTGACGAGGCCGCCAGAGCCCGCGCAGAGGCCGAAAAAATGTACAAGGCCGTGACCACCGCAGGCTGGGATGGCGAGTGGTTCGTGCGCGCCTATGACGCCTTCAGCCACAAGGTCGGTTCAAGTGAATGCGACGAGGGTAAGATCTTCATCGAGCCGCAGGGCTTCTGCGTCATGGCAGGATGCGGCGTCAAAGAAGGCCTCGCAGAAAAGGCACTCGCCTCCGTAAAGAAATACCTCGACACTGAATACGGCGTCATGATCCTGCAGCCCGCTTACAGGCGCTACCACCTGGAGCTCGGCGAGATCAGCTCCTATCCTCCGGGATATAAAGAGAATGCCGGTATTTTCTGCCACAATAACCCCTGGATCTCCATAGCGGAGACCGTCCTGGGACACGGCGACCGCGCTTTTGAGATCTACCGCAAGACCTGCCCCGCCTATATCGAGGACATCAGCGAGATCCACCGCACAGAGCCCTATGTATACTCCCAGATGGTCGCAGGACGCGATGCCAAGTACCACGGCGAGGCCAAGAACAGCTGGCTCACAGGAACCGCCGCATGGACTTTCTGCAACGTCTCCCAGTACATTCTGGGCGTCATGCCGACCCACAAGGGACTCCAGATCGATCCCTGCGTTCCCAAGGACTTCGGCTCCTTCGATCTGGTGCGCCGCTTCCGCGACGCCGAGTATCACATCCATGTCGTCAATCCCGATAACGTGGAGAAAGGCGTGAAGATGCTCCTCGTCGACGGCAGGCAAATCGATGGGAACGTCATTCCGTATGCTCCTGCGGATGCCGGAAGCGCACATGAAGTCACTGTTGTGATGGGGTGATATCTTAAGCTGACTTATCAAATATTGAATTAATAGCAGGCCGCGTTCCTCTCTTATAATTGGGGAACGCGGCCTCTTATTTTGATTTCTCTTCTTTTTATCTTTACTGCGAGTTGTATTCCTATATCGTTACGGATGCATCTGCCCTTTTTTGGGGTTGCAGCCTATTTCTGTAGCTTCTTTTTCTTCCGTAGAAACCTTCTTTTCTCCAGCGTTACGGATGCATCTCCCCTTTTTTGGGGTTCGCAGCCTATTTCTGTAGCTTCTTTTTCTTCCTGACAAGCCTTCTTCTCTCCAGTATTACGGATGCATCTCCCATTTCTTGCCATTTGCATCCTATTTCTGAAGCTTCTTTGTCTTCCTGACAGATCTTCATTTCTTCATCATTACGGATGCATCACCTCTTTTTTGGGGTTTGCAGCCTATTTATGAAGCTTCTTTTCCTTCCTGACAAGCCTTCTTCTCTCCAGTATTACGGATGCATCTCCCATTTTTTGGCGTTTGCATCCTATTTCTGAATCTTTGCATCTTTTCTGGAAACCTGTTTTCCAAAGTTTTCCTTCAATTTAATAGGCAGATTCTGCAAACGACATACTACAGAAAACCATCCAGCAGAAAACCATCCAGCAGAAAACCATCCCGCAAACACCATCCTGCAGATACCATTCTCCAAACACCATACTGCAGATAACCCTGCAAATACCATCCTGCAAGCACCATCCTGCAGACACCATCCCGCAGATACCCGTCAGGTCGAACTATCAATAAAATGAGCCAGGAGATGATTCTCCTGACTCACTCAACCAACCAATATTTAAAACCAGCTATTATTTAACTCTGATCTCGACAACGCTTGCAGCCGGCAGATCCATCACGATCTTTCCGTCCTTCACGCAGCAGCCTTCAAAGGCCTTTGCCTCGACATGGTTCGGATCCTCAAAGGTATTGCAGGCATGTACGTCATCGCCTGTGAGGATGTTCGCCTCGATCACCTCAGGATTTTTCAGCTCGGCAAAGGAGATCTCCAGATCCTTGCTGTTTTCCATGGAGAGGTTGTTGACAGTGATCGTGATAATACCGTCCTTGCAGGAGACAGACTCTGTGATCTCAGGTACCATGTACTCTTCTGTTCCTGTCTCGGAGACGCCTGTGACAGCGCTCTCGAGGAGCTGTGCGCCCTGGTGATGGCGGAACATGCGGAAGACATGCCATGTCGGTGTCTTTACCATCTGCTCGCCGTCCGTCAGGATGACAGACTGCAGAACGTTGACCATCTGCGCGATGCAGGCAAGTTTTACCCTGTCGCAGTGCTTGTTGAAAATATTGAGCGAGATGCCCGCTACAAGAGCATCGCGCACGGTATTCTGCTGATAGAGGAATCCGGGATTCGTTCCGGGCTCTACGTCGAACCAGGTGCCCCACTCATCAACGGACAGACCGATCTTCTTCTCGGGGTCATATTGGTCCATGATCGCGCCGTGGCGGGTGATCAGCTCGTCCATGTACAGAGCCTTTTTCAGCGTGTTGTACCACTCTTCCTCGCTGAACTGCGTAGCGCTTCCCTTGTGGTGCCAGTCAGGACCCGGGATCGTGTAATAGTGAAGGGAGAGCAGATCCAACAGGAGCGGCTGGCCGCTCGGACGATAGCGGAAAAGCGTATTCAGGATGCCGTCTGTCCACTGATAGTCGTCGACGTTCGGGCCGCATGCGATCTTAAGGATCTTTTTATTGTCGTCATACTGGCGGACATAAGTCTGGTAGCGTCTGTACTCATTTCCATAGTACTCGGGCGTCATGTTGCCGCCGCAGCCCCAGTTCTCATTGCCGACGCCAAAGAAGTCGACGGTCCAGGGCTCTTCGCTTCCGTTCTCACGGCGCAGATCAGCCATCGGGGATTTCCCGGAGAAAGTCATGTACTCGACCCACTCGCTCATCTCCTGCACGGTTCCGCTTCCTACATTTCCGTTAATGTAGGTCTTGCAGCCGAGCTGGCGGCACAGCTCCATGAATTCATGGGTTCCGAAGCTGTTATCTTCTGTCACGCCGCCCCAATGGGTATTGACCATCTTCTTGCGCTTTGCCTTGTCGCCGATACCATCCTTCCAGTGATACTCGTCCGCAAAGCATCCGCCCGGCCAGCGCAGCACAGGAACTTCGATCTCCTTGAGTGCCTCTACGACATCCGTTCTCATGCCGTTGACGTTCGGGATCTCCGAATTCTCTCCGACATAAAGTCCTTCATAAATGCACCTTCCCAGATGCTCGGAAAAGTGTCCGTACAGCTCCGGCTCGATCTTTCCCAGGGTATTTGTTTCATTAATGACAAGTTTTGCCATAAAGGCGCCTCCTT
>JAFTFD010000094.1 GCA_017449745.1 Lachnospiraceae bacterium | reverse complement strand
TAACTTTTCATTTCCTTTCCAATTTTCGAACGTCTTCTAACTATATAAAATGTACGTAACATCAGAATTGCCGTTCCGCAGGAAGCAGTCCGTTTCACCGGACGATCCGGTAATGCTTCCATCAGGTCTTTTGTACTGCCTGTAAGTCACTTCAGGGGGATACTCATAATGAAGGGAAACGAAAAGATGAAAGAAGCTGGAAATACCCTGACTGTCACACTGGGTGACGGATGGTACCGCGGAAGCGTCGGGATCGACGGCCTCAGGAATTACTACGGGACTGACCTTGCTCTGCTCTGCCAGCTGGAAGCGGACGGAAAAGTGCTTATAAGAGATCTCTTTTTTTATTTTGTCCTTGACTTTATCAGAGAGGGTCTCTATAATAAACAATGTAAGCGCTTACATTGCTATTTTACAAGCGTTTGCGGAAACATGGTTTTCAACGGTCCTCTGTCCTTTTAAGGGGGCAGCTCACAGATCTTAACAGGGTGTTATTGTACTATTTTTACTGCGGAGAGAGGATCCGCAAACAGTCCGGAGGGAAAAAATGGCTGAGAAACTTAATTATGAAGTACTGAAAAAATCTGGTTATGACGGATACATCCTTGAGGATGCTCCGGTCAAGGTCCTGCAGTTCGGCGAGGGCAATTTCCTTCGCGCATTTGTTGATTACTGGTTCGATATGTCCAACGAGAAGGTCGGCTGGAACGGCAAAGTCTCCATCATTCAGCCCATCGGCCAGGGCCTTTCCAAGCTGATCAACGCCCAGGAGGGCCTGTACACACTGTATCTTCGCGGCTCCGAGAACGGTGAGAAGATCAACCGCAAGAGAGTCATCTCCGTAGTCAAGGACTGCTTCAACCCTCATGACGAGGCAGAGTGGAATTACTTAAAGCAGCTCGTCACCAGCGACGATCTTGAGTATGTTGCTTCCAATACGACAGAGGCCGGTATCGTCTATGATCCCGACAGCCATTTCGACCAGGTTCCGCCCACCTCTTTCCCTGCAAAGCTGACCGTTCTGCTGTACGAGCGCTTCAAGGCAGGCAAGAAGGGTCTTGTCATCCTCTCCTGCGAGCTGATCGACAACAACGGCAAAGAGCTTGAGAAGTGCGTTGAGAAGCACATCGCAGACTGGAATCTCGGCGAGGATTTCGCAAAATGGGTCCGCGAGGAGTGCCTCTTCTGCAACACACTGGTCGACCGTATCGTTCCCGGCCGCATCAGGGATCCCAAGGAGGTCGAGGCTCTCACACAGGAGAACGGCTATGAAGACGATCTGCTGGATGTCGGCGAAGTCTTCGGCGTCTGGTACATCGAAGGACCCGAATGGCTCGAGGAGAAGCTTCCTTTCAAGAAGGCAGGCCTGAACGTCCATGTCGTTCCCGAGGTCGCTCCTTACAAGAAGAGAAAGGTCCGCATCCTGAACGGCGCGCACACCGGTTTCGTTCCCGGCGCTTACCTTGCCGGCCAGGACATCGTCCGTGACTGCATGTTCAACGACAATATCCGCGGCTTCATGAACAAGATCCTCTATGATGAGGTCATCCCCTGCCTGCCGCTGGACAAGGACGACTGCATGAATTTCGCAGCTGCTGTGACTGACAGATTCAACAATCCGTTCGTCGATCACCAGCTGATGAGCATCACACTGAACTCCACTTCCAAGTGGAAGGCCAGAAACATGCCTTCTTTCCTCGAGTACATCGAGAAATTCGGCAAGCTTCCGGCAGCTCTGACCATGAGCCTTGCAGCATACATTGCTTTCTACAGCACAAACATTCAGCGCCGCGAGGACGATGCACTCGTCTGCGTACGCCCTGCAGGCAACGAATACAGAGTACAGGATGACGCATGGGTCCTGGATTTCTACTATGAGCACAAGGATGCTGACGATGCAGCCCTTGTCCATGATGTTCTTTCCAACGAGAAGATGTGGGATCAGGATCTGTCCAGGATCGCCGGCCTGGAAGAGACCGTTCTGGCAGATCTTAAGCTCATCCGCACAGAAGGTGTCGAGGCCGCTTACAAGAGCGTGTTATAATTTTCAGCTTTAGGAGAATAAGATCACTCCGGAATGAGAGGAAATCATGAAACTGATCCACATTCATCCTTCCGATAATGTAGCTGTTGCCCTGGAAGATCTCCACGCAGGCGATACCGTCACTGTCGACGGCTGCACTGTCACAGCGGCAGAGGACATCGCCCGCGGGCACAAGATCTCCCTGACTAAGATCCCCTGCGGATCTCCTGTCATCAAATACGGCAACCCCATCGCAGTCGCACAGCAGGATATTCCTGAAGGCTGCTGGGTCCACACACATAATGTCAAGACCGGCCTGTCTGAGAACGCCGAGTACGTCTATGACCACAAAGTCTACGATCTTCCCGACGTACAGCCCAGGACTTTCATGGGCTATCGCAGAAAAGACGGCCGCGCCGCCATCCGCAACGAGCTCTGGATCGTTCCGATCGTCGGATGCGTCAACGGCGTCGCCAAGCAGCTGGTCGAGGCAAATCAGGACCTTGTAAAAGGTTCCATCGACGGCCTTTACTACTACGGTCATCCCTTCGGATGCTCCCAGCTCGGGGATGACCTCGCGCAGACCAAAAAGCTCCTGACCGCCCTTGTCCGCCACCCCAATGCAGGCGGCGTCCTGTGTCTCGGACTTGGCTGCGAGAACCTTGTCCTTGATATGTTCAAGGAAGCGCTCGGCGAGTATGATCCCGACCGCGTCAAGTTCCTGATCTGTCAGGAAGTTCCCGATGAACTCGAGGCAGGTACGGCTCTCTTAAAAGAGCTCGCGGAATACGCATCCCAGTTTAAGCGCGAAGAGATCCCGGCCAGCGAGCTGGTCGTAGGCATGAAGTGCGGCGGTTCCGACGGTCTCTCCGGCATCACGGCCAACCCCACAGTCGGCCGCTTCTCCGACAGGCTGATCGCCCTCGGCGGCTCCACTGTCCTGACTGAAGTGCCCGAGATGTTCGGCGCCGAGAATATCCTCTTCTCCAGATGCGAGAACACGGCTGTTTTTGATAAGGCTGTGAAAATGGTCAATGACTTCAAGCAGTACTTTGTCAGCCACGGCCAGGTGGTCTATGAGAATCCGAGCCCCGGAAACAAAGCCGGCGGCATCACGACCCTCGAGGACAAATCCTGCGGATGCGTCCAGAAGGGCGGCAGCGCCCAGATCGTGGACGTACTCTCCTACGCGGAGCCTGTCACCAAGAAAGGACTCAACGTCCTCTCCGGCCCCGGCAATGACCTTGTCAGTGCCACAGACCTGACAGCAGCCGGCGCGCACATGATCCTGTTCACAACAGGACGCGGCACTCCGTTTGGCGCCCCTGCACCGACCGTCAAGATCTCCACGAACACTGCGCTGTATAACAAAAAGCGCGGCTGGATCGACTTCAATGCCGGCACCGTCGCCGACGGCGAGGAGACACTGGACCAGGCAGGCGATCGCCTTCTGGACTATGTCCTGCGCGTCGCCAGCGGCGAGCTGACCAAGGCAGAGGCCTCCGGCCACCGCGAGATCTCTATCTTCAAGGATGGCGTCGTACTCTAAAATTGACACGTTTAAGACAAAAGTGACAGACCCTTTGTCCCATTTTCGAAGGGGAAAAGGGTGGTGAAACATGGGGACAGGTCCCTAGTATCATTTTTCATGATACTAGGGACCTGTCCCCATGTTTCACCGATAGGACAAAGTGACTGACCCCTTTGTCTCATTTTTATTCTTCAGAAGC
>JAFTFD010000093.1 GCA_017449745.1 Lachnospiraceae bacterium | reverse complement strand
GCATGGTATCAGCGGTGCTGCTGACCCGGGTGGAAAAATGGCTCTTTTGTAGTATAATGGGAACGTAAGTGTAAACCATTGAGCCAATTTGAAGAAAGTGCAGAGTAAATATATGAAAAAGGCCTTAATTACAGGTATCACCGGGCAGGATGGATCTTATCTTGCCGAGTTTCTGCTGGAAAAAGGATATGAAGTGCATGGCATTACCAGGCGCGCATCCATCTCCAATACGGCAAGGATCGACCATCTGCTGGAGAAGGGACTGATCAAAACCCACGACGGGGACCTGTCGGATTCTTCCTCCCTGATCCGCATTATCAGCGAGATCCGGCCGGACGAGATCTACAATCTCGCGGCACAGTCCCACGTGCAGGTGTCGTTTGACGTGCCGGAGTACTCCGGAGATATCGATGCCATCGGCGTGCTGCGCATCCTGGAAGCGGTCCGGATCTGCGGACTGGCGAAGCAGACGAGAATCTACCAGGCATCCACATCCGAACTGTACGGAAAAGTGGAAGAGGTGCCGCAGAAGGAGACGACGCCTTTCCACCCTTACAGCCCTTACGCCGTGGCCAAGCAGTATGGATTCTGGATCGTCAAGGAGTACCGCGAAGCTTACGGGATGTTTGCCGTGAACGGTATCCTGTTTAACCATGAGTCCGAGCGGCGCGGAGAGAATTTCGTAACGAGAAAGATCACCCTGGCAGCAGGCAGGATCGCGGAAGGCCTGCAGGATCATCTGGAGCTCGGGAATCTTGATTCCAAACGCGACTGGGGCTATGCGAAGGATTACGTCGAGTGCATGTGGCTGATCCTGCAGCAGGATACACCGGATGACTTCGTGATCGCGACCGGCGTACAGCACACGGTAAGAGAATTTACAGAGAATGCCTTCAAGGCGAACGGAATCAATATCCGCTGGGAGGGCAGCGGGCTTGACGAGAAGGGATATGACGCGCAGACCGGAAAAATGCTCGTTTGCGTCAATCCGGCCTGGTTCCGCCCGACTGACGTCGATAATCTCTGGGGCGACCCCACCAAGGCAAAGACCGTCCTCGGCTGGAATCCGCAGAAGACAAGCTACGAGGAACTGGTGGCGATCATGGCCAGACACGACCGTCAGCTCGCAAAAAGAGAAGCGGCCATGCTGAAGGCGGATTAACGAAAGAAGTGAGACACAGGGCAGCACCTTTGTCTCACTCTCTCCATTTCATGATAGAAAGAACAGGTAATTAACAAATGATGGAAAAAAATGCAAAGATTTATGTCGCAGGCCACCGCGGAATGGTGGGCTCCGCCATCGTGCGGGAACTTGAGCGGCAGGGATATACCAATATCATTACAAGAACGCATAAAGAGCTGGATCTGATGCGGCAGGAGGACGTCGAGCGGTTTTTCGCAGAGGAGAAGCCGGAATATGTCTTCCTTGCGGCGGCCAAGGTCGGTGGCATCGTCGCGAACTCCGAGGCACTGGCGGATTTCATGTACGACAACATGATCCTGGAGATGAACGTCATCCATTCCGCATGGCAGAACGGCTGCAAAAAACTGGAGTTCCTGGGCAGCTCCTGCATCTATCCCAAATATGCGCCGCAGCCCATGCCGGAGAGCTGCCTGCTGACTTCCTCTCTGGAACAGACGAACGAGGCGTATGCCCTGGCCAAGATTTCCGGGCTCAAATATTGTGAGTATCTGAACCGCCAGTACGGAACGAAATACATTTCCGTCATGCCGACGAACCTCTACGGACCGAATGACAATTATCACCCCACACATTCCCACGTGCTGCCGGCGCTGATCCGCCGCTTCCACGAGGCGAAGGAGCAGGGTCTGACATCCGTCACCTGCTGGGGAGACGGCTCACCGCTTCGCGAGTTCCTCTATGTCGACGATCTCGCGAATCTCTGCGTATTCCTGATGAACAATTATGAGGGAAACGAGACGGTCAACGCCGGTACAGGCAAAGAACTGACCATTAAGGAACTCACTGAGCTGGTCGCCAAAGTGGTCGGATATACGGGAGAGATCCTTTGGGATACATCCCGTCCGAACGGCACGCCGCGCAAGCTCCTGGACGTCTCCAAGGCAGCAGGACTGGGCTGGACGTACAAAACAGAGCTTGAGGAGGGAATCCGTCTGACCTATCAGGATTTCCTGAATAATCCGATGCGGGCGGAACGTTAATAGTATCAGGACATTATTAATCACGGATATGAGATTTGCCCGATGTTCATTATGGGCGTGACTCCGCGGGAGCAGCGATGCTGACTACAGAACACCGGGTCTGCAGAATCAGGCCGTATCTGATCATGTTTCTCAGTGCGATGCTGAGGGCATTTTACGTAAACTACATATCGATCTATAAGATGCAGCACGACGGAGGTTTTCCGTACGCCAGGACAGGACATCTGAGCTATGTGACCTATTTGTTGACGGAGGGGCATCTTCAGGATTTTGACCCGAGAACGGCGGACCAGTTCTGGCATCCGCCGCTTCATCATGTATTGAGCGCGGGGCTCCTCAGAATTTCCTGGAAACTGTTTCCTGCCCAGGAGGGCAATCTGGAGATCATGCAGCTGCTGCCGTACCTGTATATCACGGCGGTGATCTGGGTCTTCTGGAAAATGTTGAGAGAATACGCAGCAAATACGGATCCGGCGCTTCGGGATGCCATTCTGGCGCTGACGGCGTTTCAGCCTACCTTTGTGATCCTCTCAGCGAGTGTGAATAATGATGCGCTGGCGCTGCTCATGTCTATGCTGGTCCTCTATGCAGCGCTGCGCTGGTACAGGAAGCCCGGCCTGAAAAACGCGGCGGTCGTCGGCGCGGCACTTGGGATCGGCCTTTCCTCCAAGCTGGCAGTCGCACTGATGTTCATTCCGGCAGCGCTGATGGTACTGCTGAAATCACTTCGTGACCGCAGGGTTCCGCTCAGGGACATGGGAATGGTCGCCCTGATCGGTCTGCCCACGGGCCTGTGGTGGTATCTCAGAAATCTGATCAGATTTGGCGTACCCCTGAACTATGTCTGGAATATTGAAGGAGGAGAATTTCTCACCCAGAATCTCAGCCGTTTCTCAGCTGCAGAACGGATCCTATTTGCGGACCCCAGGCAGTTTTCCTATGAGAACACCTATGTGCAGTATGAGGGCGAACTCCTGGAAAGAAATCCGCTGACCGGACTGATTAAGACAACGGCGGTGGAACTATGGACCTGGACATACAGCGACGGAGGGTTCAAGTTTGTCTCCTGGCTGCTGGTGCTGCTGACGACTCTTTTTGCCATTCTTGTATTTGCCGGAAGTCTTCAGTTCGTTTCTGCCGGGGGAAAAGATCAGATTGCTATGGATGGAATCGAGCGGGCAGCGATTCTGTTCGTCATCGCAGCGGATCTGGTCAGCTACTATGTGTTCTGTTTCCGCTATCCTTACGTCTGGTCGATGGATATACGGTATATTGAGACCATCCTTCCGATGGGAGGCCTTGTACTGTTGTCTTTGGCCGAAAGGACTGGTAAACTGAAAAAGGCAGTGCAGTTGTTATCGTGGGTGCAGGTCGTGCTGACAGTCATTTTCTTTGCGACAGCTCCCGGTCATATACTGTAAGGGGAAAAGTCCGGGCGCGAGGTGCTCCGGCAGGGAGGAAAAATGCATATCATTCTATTATCCGGCGGTTCCGGCAAGAGGCTGTGGCCGCTTTCCAACGACATCCGTTCAAAACAGTTCATCAAGATCTTTAAAACAGAGGACGGAGAGTATGAGTCCATGGTACAGCGCGTCTACCGCCAGATCAAGGCGGTCGATCGGGATGCCACCGTGACGATCGCGACGTCAAAATCGCAGATCTCTTCGCTGCGCAACCAGCTGGGTGATGATATTCAGATCTCACTGGAGCCATGCAGAAGGGATACATTCCCGGCGATTGCACTTGCTACGGCTTATCTTCATGACGTGGAAGGCGTCGGAGAGGATGAGGCGGTCGTCGTGTGCCCGGTCGATCCCTATGTCAACGCGGATTATTTTGAGGCGCTGAAGAAGCTCTCCGATCTCGCGCAGGAGGGAACGGCAAATCTTGTCGTTATGGGAATTGAGCCTACGTATCCGAGTGAGAAATACGGGTATGTCATTCCGCAGTCCGTGGATGAAGTGGCGCGTGTCAGCACTTTTAAAGAAAAACCGGACGTCGAGACCGCAAAGCAGTACATCCTGCAGGGCGCACTCTGGAACGGCGGCGTTTTTGCATACAAGATCGGATATGTCCTGAACAAGGCGCATGAACTCATGGATTTCGAGGATTATGACAACCTGTTCGGCAAATATGAATCGGTAAAGAAAATCAGTTTCGACTACGCCGTCGCGGAGCATGAGGCGAGCATTGCTGTGCTGCGCTTCGCGGGCCAGTGGAAGGATATGGGAACATGGAATACCCTGACCGAAGCGATGGAAGAGCCG
>JAFTFD010000092.1 GCA_017449745.1 Lachnospiraceae bacterium | reverse complement strand
CTTCCAGCCATTGCCAAATTCGCCCAACATATCCTGTTCCGGCTGAATATTCCGATAAATATGGCTTTCTCCGGTTATTCTGTTGATAGCTGCCTTTAGGACCATCTGATCAATCGGGCCTTCACCAACAATGCCTATTACTTTTCTCATATCAGTTCCGGAACACCTCCCAGATAACCATTGATCCAAAGACGGGAAAGCGACTGCCCGGTCCCTACAAGTTCTTCTGATACCTGTATCCGATTCATGATGATATGTCCATTCTCATCCCGGTCCGTAACAAACAGACGAACCCTGTCATCGGTAAGATCCAGTCCGTCAAGAACGAGCGGATTGTGAGTTGTCATGAACACCGTCTTTCCATTTTCAAGTATCAACCTGCTGAAGACCTGTGTTATTTTCCGGGCAAGCCTTGGGTTCATGGCGTGGTCAAAACTGTCGATCCCGAACATTTTCGGTGCATTCGGATGCATAGCAACACAGAGCATAAACAGAACGTAAAGAGCGCCTTCACTGGCATCATAGCCCGTAAAAAGGGCTGCATCCTTTAAATAGCGATCCTGGAATTCGATGATGCGGCTGGCTGCCGGAATACCGGGATTAAGGGTGCTTTTTTTCGGTTTTCCCACACGGAAATCGGATGCCCATTCGATCAACTCCAGGACATCACTCATGTAAAGACTTCCGAACATCAGATCACCGTCAGTCACCCTCATCAGGTCATCTATCGCTTCTGCAAGACGTCCTCCGTTCAAGCCGATCGGTGACACCTGTGTCGGATCCGGCAAAGTACCACGAAGCGTAAGCGTATCCGGTTGATATATTCCATAGTTACCGATATACCTGCCGGCAGAGATATACTCATCCGAAGCAAGCGCTTCAGCCACAGTAAAGTAGCCGATCTTGTTGTTCATTTGTCCCTTGCTGCGATTGCTCCTGCCAAAAACCGATTTGCCATCCTTCAGTGCACTTTCTGTATGATATTTCCAGGAATCATCATCTGTCGGCACGGTCAGATGCACGCTATACTGATAGTCATGAGCCTCTTTTTGCCAGCCCACCTGGAAATCCACCGTCACCGATTCTTTTTTTATATCGAGGAACTTGGATTTATATAACTGAGACGCAGATAAACGAACTCCCTTTCTTTGCAGACTATTGCTATTTACACGATCTGTCATGGCTGCGCTTAATGTGCCTATGGCTTCCAGAACAGATGATTTTCCTGATCCGTTCGCGCCAATCAGGACATTAACGTTCCCTGGCTCAAAGCTTACATCATAAAGGGATTTAAAGTTATGAATTGAAATACTTGTAATTCTCATATCATCAGACATGGTGTTTAGCCCTCCTGAAAAATGGTGGTTTTGCAATGGCTAATCGCAATTACAATGTAACCGATTTCCGCAAAAAAGTCTATATCTAAATTTTAGATTTTCCTTTATTTTCCTTGCTTTAACGATGTTTAGCCATTTCTAAAACCTTCAAAAATCAGATGGCTAACGTCATATGGCAATGTGGTGCAAACACCATTCTAATATATGGCTAACTATATATATCCATTAGTATCCCCCTTTTTTATATCAGCGGAATCTTCCTTCCCTGCCTTGCAATGATCTCTTCAAATGTCTGCGGCTCATAATTCTGCCACATAGCACCGACATTATAAGCTTCACAGCGCAGTCCCTTCCGGCGGATGATCTCCATGTCCATTTCTTCTGCTGTCTCCCAGGGCCGCTTGTCAAACCGGATGCAGTTGGCATGCCCCAGGTGCAGATCACTGATAAAATAGGTCTTCATTCTTTTCCACTTCCTTCTGCGTTTTGATCATCTTTTTCCTGCCGCTCCTTAATCAATCTGTCAAATAGTGCATTAATCTGCATGACCGCATCCCTTGCAATTTCTTCAGAAGAGCGGTTCTCCATATCTACTTCTACTGCAAATAACCGGTTTGATTCATCCAGACTTCTTACTGCCATTTGTATATCGCTCCTCTCGTCATCGAATGCCATAGTATTCCCAGGCAACTGTGTCAATCACCATGAACTCCTGTGTCCCGATTGGCTTCCCCTCACTGTCTGTCGAGAACACATCACAGGAAATGAGATTCCCTTTTCGCGTTATCCCTTCAACCGGTGTATGTCCCACTACCTGCAGAAGCTTCCTGGGTTTATACATCTTCCCCTCGTAATACTGAGGCCGGTACCAGATAGGAGAGGCATCCTGCCACATTTCTCCGCAACCGAATCCATTGATCGTGTCGACGACCGCATCAATGTCGTTATATTTGCCGGCCGGAACATACCGGCGGACAAAGTCATCCGCAATATCCATCAGGCAGATTGTCCGGTCCGGTTTTATTTCTTTCATTAGTTCTGATGCCCGCTGAAACATCCAGGGCTTCAGATGGACATCCGGAATTACAAGTACTTTCATATAAGCATTGCCTCCTCTTCGGGAAGCCACTCTATCGCATCTCCGAATTTTTCCATTTCTTCTCTGTACACATGCATGAAATCAATGATGTCTCCGTATTTTTCTGGAAACAGTTCCTCACAGTATCTCGTCGGAACGGAGTGAGGAACGATGCCGACATATCCGGTGCCGTCAAACCGCGTCATGATATCCTCCGCGTCAGAAAGCAGCACCGGGAGGCCGGTTGCAGACAATGCCGTATAAAATCTCACAGCTTCAGCCGCACGGTGTTTCCCGCCGATCAGAAAAAAGTAGCCCGAAGAACGGATCCTCTCCTGATATTCATCTTCAGATATTTCCCCTGCTCTGTATTTAAAGTCAAGGTCACGCCGGTCGTGCATCACATATAGATCAACATGCGTGCTGTTCCCGCCACGGCAGACTTCCCATGGATGACCCCCGTGCTGTTCCCGGTGAAAATACCATTCATCCCAGGCTGCCGGATCATCAAAATCAATCCCTGGGCCTGCATTCAGTCCATGTCCCCGTCCGCTCAGTCCTTCATCCCTGCCGTCACCATGAAGAAAATACTGATCGACAGGCGGCAGATCCGTACCGTTGTACCCGCACGCTTTATAACCAATCGCACAGGCACGGAAGAAATCGTTCGCCGTCATACTTTTCAGTCTTCCGATACGATTCCTGCAGTTTATGCCGCTGTTTAACAGCGCACGGAAAGCACTGATCGTCTCTTCCGGAAGGCCTTCCAGATCGCTTTCCTTCCATTCCGGTTCCCTTTCCCAGAGAACCCGCCGGGGAATTACGCCTGTTCTGAATGAATACGGCAGATTTGCTTTTACAAATTCATTGTAAGTGCCTTCCTTCAACCTCCGCATGGATTCCATGACCGGTTCCGCAAGAAGAGCGCAGAGAGCAATGACGGCTTCCTCTCTGCTAGTGAATCCGGTTTTCTCATCATCGTTATAATCAAAATGCGCATTGATGATCGGTTTGTAGCCAAAATGAACTGCCCTGAACCATCTGGAACCGTCTTTATGAAAGGCTTCCGCGATGACCAGTTCATACCAGCAGACAGGATCCGGGTATTCCTCCAGCCAGTACTGCTCATATTCTTCACGGTTCTTTACATCGCCCCACTCAAGCATGTCCTCATAGGAGCCAAAATCCTCAATGGATCCTCTTGGAATCGTGACCCAGATTGCTTTGGCTTCATCGTTTTTCCGCAGGGGAGCCATCTCCCGCAGCATCTCAAACAGCGGATCCATCGCTTTACACAAAGCTTCTGACGGCGCAGAGGGGTTCAGGAATCCCCGCTCAAAACAATTCAGAAGGCTGTCTATATCCGGTGCCACCAGTTTATAATCATTCAATGAAATCACCTCTTCTTTATCAGTCCCCGTCCCAAACCCCGTCCGGTCGAAGCTTCGCCATCGCTATAAGCTGATACAACGGCCGAATGGCATTCGCGGCTGTTGCTTCCCAGTAATCATCACAAGGACCTTCGCTGATATCTTCCGTATAATCCTCACTGCTGCATTCATTCCTATGATGAAGTGCATAATAGAAGTCAACTTCCTTACCGGATTTATCCCGGTACCTTGTTCGTTCCCTGCTGGTGATCAACCATTCCCCATCCGGCTTGTATTTCGCTTTGATCCTTTCGATCATATCCTCCAGCATCGGAATGCTTTCTACCCCTGTCTTACCGTAAATACCGCGGATGCCATACTCTGTTTTAACCGGACCTGTTGTCCCATCAGCATAATAAGCAGAGATTTCATCGTGAGCGAAACGTGGATCTCCATCTGTGGCATCGTAATAATAACGTCCATAGTTATACGTGACGTTCAGCCATGCCTCGCTGATAGGTTTGGCGGAAAACGTCCTTGTCTGTTCATCATAGTCTGCCTGATATGTCCCGCCGGTCATAACATGTTTCACCGGCAGGTCCAAGGTCTCGTCTGTAACGGGATCCTTTAATCTGATATCATAACTCATTGCCGGTTACCTGTTCCTTTCTCTCAAGAAGCCGCTCATAGAGTTTATATGTCATGCAGACGAGCAGATGTCCGTCATTTGTGTGAATACATACCGGGTTCCCATATCGGATTGGGAAATCATCATCCTCAATATGCTCGCAGAATTCCTTTTCTGAAATCATTGGAAGCATCATTCTTTAACCCTTCTTCCTGACACAAGCATTTTTCTAAAAGTAAAACCCGGCTCACCGCTGATCTGCGACGGGCCGGGGATAAGTCTTTCTGTATGATCCTTACTGATTCAGGCTGCCATGCATTCCTGTATGAGCCTGTAGTACCGGAAGAGGCGCTCCGCACCTTCCGGAATATTCTTTCCCGGATCATAACGCCGGTTTCCGTAGACCAGCATATCCATCGGCACCTTCAGCAGATCGCTTAAGGCGTAAAGATTGTCCAATGTGGGCATACTCTGGCCATCCAGCCAGTGATAGACACTCTGCACGCAGGCCAGTGAGAGCGCATTCTTCACGTCTCTTACCGTTACCCCGCGTTTCTCCATCAGCAGACGGATCTGCTGTCCTGTTCTTACTTTATCAATAGCGATTGTCATGACGATTCTTCTTTCTCCAGAGCTCCGAGGCAGGAGCCTCTGGCTCTATTATATCCGATTCTGATGGGCTTGTCATTGAACTTGTCGTTCAATATCGACACCTCAAAATGTCTTTTCACATGTTTCTTGCGATGTCCGACAGCTGGCTGATGACCTGCAGAAGCTGCTTTCTGTCTTGGTCGCGGTCCGGATTCCTTCCAAGAAGGAGATAGTCTGTACTCGCATTTAACGAGTAGGAGAGTTCAATGAGAAGGTCAATGGAACAGCCGTACTTGCCGCGTTCCAGTCTTCCCAGATGCTCCCGGGTGATATTCACCTTCTCTGCCAGTTCCTCCTGTGTCATCCCCTTAATATTTCTGAGTTCCTTCAGACGCTTTCCGAATGAAGCCCTCGATATCACGTTCTTCAAAATACAGTTCGCTTGCATTGTTCCTGGGAATGATATCTTTTTCCAGAAAGTTCTCCCAGATCTTTGCATCCTGCAGGACCAGTCCTTCCGTAAGGATCATATTTCCGTCATTGTCCAGTACCGTTTCCAGACCAAACAGGTCATGATAATACTTTCTTGATCTATCAATGTCCCGGACAACGATCAGCACATTTCTCAGCTTCATAATTCCTCCCACTGCATCCTGTTCACCCGACAGTTCCGTATTCTCCTGAAATTGGCAGGGCTCAGAGCTCCGTCGAACTTGCACTTCCGGCATTTTACAAAAACAATATCCGTCTGTGTCACCGGTATGATCCGCACGACTTTGATCCGTCTGCCTTTATTAAAATCCCTGAGGGCCTGATCGACGGTGAACTGCGGCATCAGGATCACTGCCGCCAGCCGGTCGGCCTGGTTTTCAGTCATAGTCAGTTGTGCTTTCAGCTCCTGAAAGGTGTAGCCATGCTCGGAATCATAGATCCGATGGAACTGAGGCACAGGGTTATGCTTTTCGATCACGGAATGCGCGATCTCATGGGCAATGGTGAAGTGGCGCCGGCCGCTTTCCTTGTCCTGCCGGAGAAAGGAGTCCAGCACGATCGTCCCCAAAGGGAAACAAAATGAGACGATGCTGCCTTTCCGCCTGATCTTCAGCGGTGTCCTGCCGTCGGCGAGGAATCCGACCTTATCCCGGTCCTCCTCGGCAAATGTTTCAAATACTACAGTCATTCCTAAATAATTGGCCAGGCCTTCGATATCGATGCACCGGGCGGCCTTTTGTACGCGGGCGTTCTCCAGAAAATGCCGGGTCAGCCCTTCTCCGAGCTCCTCGAGCTCACGGTTTGAAATGTACGTACTCAAGAAGAATCCACCTCCATACGGACCGGTTCCACATACCACCTGTTTCCGGTCCGGTAAATATATTTTTCCGCACTACCGATCAATACCGTGTAGCGAATTCCTTCAAATTCATGGTCTGCCGGAGCCGCGACATGGATCGTGCGCGTGATCTCCCAGACCTGTCCGTCTTCCCATTCCAGACTTTCCGGGCGGATCGTCCCGTCCGGCAGATGGGAACATCGAACCTTTACAAAAATCTTTTCCATCCCCTTCTTGTCCCCCTGATGATCAGATGAGGCCTGCGGCCATTACTTTCCCCAGATCCTCCTTCCGGAAGACAGGGATCTTTACCCGCTTCTCGAAATGCTTTGACACCTGCGCAATCTTTCCGCATTTCTCGCATTCCATCCAGCCTTCGGTCTCCTCAAGATACAGATCTTTATTCCTATGCCCGCAGCACGGGCAGCTGACATCATAAGTCTTCATGCTATATTTCCCCCTCATCTTTTCTTGATTATGTGGCTGACGACGCCCTGACAGACCAGATGCTTCACCAGGATCTTCTTATTGCCATAGACGGCCTTGTTGCAGTACTCCAGAATGACCTTTTTCGTCTTCCTGTCCTTCCCGCCATATTTTTTCAGCGTATTGCGGTTCTCTTCATCAAGGGCAATGACCAGATCGCCTTCTTTCGGATCCGGTTCCTGACGGATGACGACCAGATCCCCGTCTTCAATCCCTTCATCCTCCATGGAATCACCGGAGGCATGCAGTATATAAAACGGACCGTCGCCAAAGATCGCCGTCGGGAGAGTCGTTACACACTCAACATTTTCTTCCTCATAGGTCAGCTCCCCGCAGGGAACGCTGCCGACCAGAGGCGCCTGCTGCCGGCCTGTCCGGAGCTTGTCCATCTTGTCTACGACCAGCCTGCCGCCCTGATAGGAGAGAAGCCCCCTCTCATTCATCGCCACAAGATAGTTCTGCGAAGTGCTACGCGCGATCCCGAAATAATATCAAACATACGTTCGTTGCGCAATAGAAAAATCGCAATTTAAAACGGGCTGTCAGTCGCGACCGACAACCCGCATGGATCTGCACCAAATTTTCAGTTATTTGTCTTTCCAACACGACAATATTTGCTGTTCTCGAACCATCTCTGGAGCACTTCTTATCCGACGCCCGGTTTGGCAGATCACCCGAAGATCTTTGATAACACAATCCTTATCAGAGCGGCAACAGCAAATGCTGCAATGAAGGCCATTACTTTTAAGACCGGCCCCGGGATACGGCTCCTTCCGGTATTTCTTATCCGAAGTCTGCTCAGCAATCCCGTCGTATACAAAGGGAACATGACGACCGTAACATATATCAATGCTTCAGAATATCCATAAGCATACCGGAACAGGGTATTCCGTTCATAAGCACCGGTCTCCCCCAGCACCATATAGATAATCAGTGCAATAAGACCAATGATGCTGAGGTTCCTAATGCTCTTTACCAGCTTTGTTTTTTCTTCACCGGCATAATCCGACATGGCATCCGCCACTTCTTTTACTTCCTCGTTCATTTCGTCGCTTTTCCTTTCTCCTGCAATAATCTCAGGAATACCGACATCGTAATAATCGGCGATCTCTGAGAGCAGACTGATATCAGGCATATTATTCCCGGTCTCCCAGCGGGAAATGGTTCTCGCTGATACACCCAGCTTCTCTGCAAATTGTTCCTGAGTGATTCCTTGTTCCTTCCGAAGCTCCCGCAGAAAGCTTCCGATTTTTTTCTGGTCCAAGCCTTTCCCTCCTTTCCAACCGCAGAATACGCCCGGAACATCTGAAATAACACGACACAAAGCGACCAAATGCCGTATTTCGTATGGTCAGACAAAACTGTCCGGTCTAAATACTCTCTTTTCGGAGCTGTAAGTTCCGGATACATGGCTCCTTCTCTTTTACTATAGAGACGCTCCAAACGCCCTCAGTTCTTCCAGCTTCGCCTCCGACACACCTGGATCATAGCCATTTGTGGTAAATACCCCCATGCCTTCCAGCTGCAGATAATCCAGAAAATCTCCCTGATAAGAGAAAAGAGCACCGTCATACATATCCGGATCACCGGAGCTCAGTAACATTGCAACTTTCTTCAGCTTCGCCGGCTTATTCGGGTATGCCGCCGCATAGAAGCGGTCGATAACGCATTTCAGCTGGCCGGACAGCCCGTGGTAGTAGATCGGCGAAGCGATCACCAGCATCTCTGCTTCCTGCAGCTGCCCATAAACATACTGCATGTCGTCCTTCTGCACGCACTGACCGTTTCCTTTGGTGTGGCAGTACTCGCAGGCAAGACAGCCATGGATATTCATCTTACAGACATCGTATACGCCATATTCATGGCCGGCAGCTTCAAGGCCTTCACAAAAGGCTTTTATCATCTGTTTTGTATTGCCCTTTGGCCTGGGACTTCCG
>JAFTFD010000091.1 GCA_017449745.1 Lachnospiraceae bacterium | reverse complement strand
TGGTTTCCGGCTGCGGCAGATCCTGGGCCATATCAATCGGCTCAACCGGCGCCATCTGAGGATTCCAGCCCGCCGGCGGTGCGGTATTGAATGTCTGAGGTTCCCAGCTGCTCCTGTTTTGCTGCATAGTATTATTCACAGGAACGTTTTGCATGAAGGGCTCTGGCTGTCCGGTCTGCGCAGCAGCGCTCTGGCGTTTTACCCGCGGCATCACCTGTTTTCTGTTATTGAAGGTCTCCACGGCAGTCTTATTAATCGTACCTGCGGTCTCAGATCCCTTAGCTGCATCCGCCGGCATGACGCTGCGCATGAACTCCTCAAAATCCGCCTCGCTCTGGCTGCGGTCGACCTCTTCCTCCTGCTCTGCGCTGAGTCCGCGCTGATTCTTGCCAGTAGACTTCAGACGGATCGTTTTCTGCACTTGTCTCGTGCCGAACGGCTTCGGCATGGTCTTTGCATCGATCAGCCTCGAGAAGACGTTCGCCGTCAACAGCGCGTAAATGGCCCCTTCTTCAATAAAGCCAAAATAGCGGTACACAAAGGTCAGAATGCCGACCAGTGTTCCATAGATGATCCTGCCTTTTCGGGTCAGCGGACGTGTCGAATAATCCGCTGTCATAAAGAAAAATACGAACAGCAGTCCGCCTCCGGCCAGATTGGCTGCGACGTAATAATAGCTGAGTCCATTGATGCCAAACAGCACATAGCACACTGTAAAGCCAAGGATCGCGCAAAACGGCATGATCGCGCCGATCAGTCCCAAGGCCAGCAGAAAGATGGCTCCCGCCATGATCGCGATCACGCAAGTCGTTCCCATCATTCCGGGCACCGTGCCGAAGAGCATCTGCTTAAGGTCAGGCTGCATGCCTGTTGCAAGGAGCCTGAGCGGCGTCTCCTGGCCATACATATAACTCCCGTAGTTGGTCATCACCGGATAGTACAGGATTGTCAGGACAAGGTGTCCCACAGCCGCCGGATTCAGAATGTTCCTGCCGATTCCGCCAAAGAGCATTTTTGCACCGACGATCGAAACGCCGGCCGCGATGACCGGGTAGATCAGCGGAACATTGACAGGCAGGAGCAGCGCCCCTATGAGTCCTGTCACAACGGCAGACCAGTCTCGGATCGTCAGTCTTCTCTGAAAGATCAGTCCGGCCACCAGTTCAAAACAGGCGCAGGATCCGATCGAGACGCCGATCAGGATCGCCGCCTGCAGGCCGTAGCTGTATATAGCAAAACCAGCGCACGGAAGGAGCGAGATCACCACCATCAGCATGCACTCGGAAGTCGTCAGAGTTGACCGCACAAATGGTGTGGCACCATATGTCCCTTCCAGTGCCAGGTCCAGAACCGGATTCTGTTCCTGGGCATTTTCAGTTTTTTTATTACGCTTTTTCATTTATGCAAAACCTTCTCACTTGCGCATGAATCTCCTCGTATAATCTCCGGCCATCTCAGGCTTCTTCATTATTTTTGCCTTCATGGAGAAAATAGCCGGCGAGAGCTGGAGCTTTGAAGGACAGGTATAACTGCAGCAGCCGCAGTTGTTGCACTCCAGTCCATTGTGCCTGACAAATGCTGTCTCATTGTCCTTCTGCGCGTCTCTGAAGAGCGTCAGAGGGACGAGCGCATTCGGACAGACCTGGATGCAGCGTCCGCACCGCATGCAGGGCGTTGTGGGCTGGATCGTCATTTTCTGTTTGCGCATGACGACGATCGCACTGGTCAGTTTTGTGACCGGGACATTCAAGTCAGTGATGACGCGCCCTGTCATCGGACCGCCGTCAAGGATCAGCACGTCATTGACCGTCAGATCTTTACGGAAACCGCCAGCCTGCTCGAGAAGGTCAAGGTAACTCATACCGATACGGACGCGGAAATTGCAGGGTTTTTCGATGGCGTCTCCGGTCACGGTGACGATCCTGGTGATCAGCGGCTCATTCATAATAACCGCCTGATTGATCGCGACCAGCGTATCCGTGTTGCAGACAAGGCATCCGATATCATAAGGCAGCATTCGGGCGTTCATGGAGCGCCCGGTCAGCGCATAAATGAGCTGCCTCTCCGATCCCACAGGGAATTTGGAGCTCACTTTTTTGACAAAGATCCGTGGCTCGTCGCGCAGAAGATCCCTTAATAACACAAACCCTTCCGGGTTGTCTCTGGAGACAGCGATAAAGCCTTTTGCTCTGGGGAAAATAGTGAGCAGCACCATCAGCCCGTTAATGATTTTCCACGGATTTTCAAGGATCCTGCGATAATCCGAGGTCAGATAGGGCTCGCACTCGACGCAGTTGGCGATGATGACCTCCGTATCTGTCTCATCCGCCTGGGAAAGCTTATAGTAAGTCGGCATTCCTGCGCCGCCCATTCCGACGATACCCGCGTTTCGGATCCCGGAAAGCACGGTGTAGCGGTTAAGCTGCTCCATCTGCCTGTTTTCCGGATAGAACACCTCCAGAAAGACGCCGTCGTTTTCGATCACGATCGACATTTCTTTCTCGCCGCCTGCTGTAGGACGTTCCTCGATAGCAGTAACGCGCCCGGACACCGAAGCGTGAAGATTCGCGCTCATCTCCGTATCTGCGCGCGCGATCAGCTGCCCTGTGCGCACGTAGTCTCCCACATGAACGACAGGGATCGAAGGCTTTCCGATATGCTGGGAAAGCGGGAAGACCATCTCGCCGTTCTCCGGAAATACCGTCTGTATGGATCTGTCTCTGGACATGTCCTTGCCGTCATCGACATGGACGCCGCCTGCAAAAGTACCTCTTGCCATATGTAAAACCTTTTGAAGTAAAGTGGGACACTGGGGTCGGAGGAAGTGTCCCGCCATGGGACACAGGGGCCGGAGGAAGTGTCCCGCCATGGAACACTGGGTCGGAGGAAATGTCCCGGGAGGAAGTCTCCTCTTCCCAGCAACTCACTGTCCGGTCAGGTGCCGGAATATATAGGTTGCGTAGTCTGAGAAAAACTGCTGGTCCGATTTCATCTGCTGCGTGAATTCGAAGAGGAGCAGCTTGTCATGATAATTTTCCTTGAAAAAAGGGGTCCGGAACAGATCCCATTCAGGGAGAAAAGTACCGCTCTTTCGCGTATAGCAGTTTTCCGCTTTGGCCTGCTCGCGGTGGTCTTTTTCCACAAAGGAAGCGATCGATTTGTGGAGTGCCTGGTCCTGCGCGGGCAGATAATAGTAATCTTTGTAATTCGCGTAAAAATATTTCCGCTCGCCGGTCACCAGCGGGACCTTGATGGTGATCCGGTTCCCTTGCCCGGAAAGATAACACTCATCCGCTGCTGCTGTCAACTTTCTGTAAATAGCATCCTCAGGGAGCTCCTGCAGGGAGCACTGCATGACGATCTCTTCTTTGTCCTTACCCTCTGCATCTTTGTAGCGGCTCGCCTGCGCACGGTGGACTTTCAGTTTAGCAGAGAGGACGTCCTGAAGCGAGAGCAAATGCGCGATTTTCAGAAGTCCCGACACATCTGCTGCGTTGTGTTCGAGCAGCATCTGCAGCATCTCGCCGGTGTTATCAGCAGGAGAAGCGCCTTGCGCGCCTTGTCCGGCATTTCCAGCAAAAGCGCCGGCGCCGACTTGTCCGGCATTTCCAGCAGAAGCGCCGTGCGCGCCTTGTCCGACATAGCCCTGATGCAGTCTGGGCTTTAAAAATACCGCATAGACCTTCGTCAGCTCTCCGCCGGACTTTGCCTCCTCGCGGGCAGTGTCGAGGTACTGCTCCACGACCTGCTGCCGCAGGCTCTCAAGCCCCAGCACTTTTTTGAAAGGACGGATCAGGGCAAATAGATCCACCGATTTTTTCTCTTCCAGCACGGCAAGACTCCCCTCCGGGCAAAGCTTCTCAATGCGCCTTGTCAGGAACGGCAGGTCAAACTGCTGCCCGTTATAGTGGATCAGCGTGGTGCAGCTGCGGATATAGATCAGAAAAGAATTCAGAAGATCCGCTTCTCCACGGCCCGTATCGTCAAACCACTGTGTGAGCGTCCACCCCTGCGGTCCGTGTGCCGCGCAGCCTATGAGATAGATGCTCTCATAAGCGGCATTCAGCCCGGTCGTCTCAATATCCAGAAATACGGAGGTTTCAGGATCACAATGATTCCGAAGCGGGAAACGAAGGTCTTCTTCCCCGAGGTGTCTTGTGTAAATCTGCATGGATCTCCACCAAAATTAATGTGTACGTTGTGTACCTCTGCGCGTTCAGCATCTGCCGCCGTACATAGAACACCTACTGGTTCTGCTGTGTCTTCAGGGTCTCTTGTCTGCGCAGAAAATGTTTTAAAAATAAAGAAACCGGGTGATGTCTGGTCACTCCGGTTTCCTTGTATCTTATGTGTTTCAGTTTAGCACTGCAGTTCCAGAGCTGTCTCAGGACATAATCCTGTAGATTACTCTGCGTCCTCTTCTGCGGCCTGGCGAGCGATCAGTGCATCGATATCGACTGTAACAGCTTCCTCGTCTCCCTCAGCAGCAGCCTTGGCAGCCTTCTCAGCCTCTCTCTTTGCTCTCTCTTCGTCAGCCTTCAGAGCCTTAACGGACAGGCTGATCTTGTTGTTCTCAGGATTGAAGTCAACGATCTTTGCAGTGACTTCATCGCCGATCTTCAGAACATCAGAGGGCTTCTCGATATGCTCTCTGGAGATCTGAGAAACATGCAGCAGTGCGTCGATTCCGGGCTCAAGCTCGACAAAAGCGCCGAAATCAGCCATTCTTGCGACCTTGCCGCTGACGATGTTGCCGATAGCAAACTTGGTCTCAGCATCGATCCAGGGATTCTGATCAGGGAACTTAAGGGAAAGAGCGATCTTCTTGCCGTTGATATCCTTAACAAGAACGTTAAGCTTCTCGCCAACCTTGAAGACCTTCTTCGGATTCTCGACTCTGCCCCAGCTCATCTCGGAGATGTGAAGCAGACCGTCAGCTCCGCCGAGATCTACGAATGCGCCGAAGTCTGTGATGTTCTTCACAGTACCTTCCACAACATCACCGACCTGCAGCTTGGAGAACAGCTCTTTCTGAAGCTCTTCTCTCTGTGCAACCAGAAGCTGCTTGCGATCGCCGATGTATCTGCGTCTTCTCGGATTGTACTCGGTGATGACGAAATCGATCTCCTGATCGAGATACTTGTTCAGATCTTTCTCATATGTGTCGGAAACAAGGCTTGCGGGGATAAATACACGCACACCCTCAACCACAACGCAGATACCACCGGAAAGAACCTGTGTAACAGGTGCGGTGAGAACTGTCTTGTTGTTGAAAGCATCCTCGATCTTCTTGTTGCCGCGGTCCAGAGCGAGCTTCTTGTAAGAAAGCACTACCTGGCCCTCATTGTCGTTGACCTTCAGGACCTTGACCTCGATCTTGTCGCCTACATTCAGCTTCTCGGTCAGGTCTACGGAATTATCATTGGTATACTCGCTGCGTGTCAAAACGCCATCAGACTTATAGCCGATGTTCAAAACCGCTTCTTCAGGCTTAACATCAATGACAGTGCCTTCGACGACCTCCCCTGTATGTATTGTTTTAAATGATGCGTCCAGCATCTGTTCAAAAGTCTGTTCTTCTGACATTGTTTTGAACCTCCTCTATAATATTCTTAGGGGTCGATGCCCCGGCGGTGATGCCGATCTTCCGTTCATTTTCAGAGAGTGTCAGTTGAAGGTCATCTACCGTTTGAACGTAAAAAGTGCGCTCACATTCCGCCTTGCATATTTCATACAGTTTGGCGGTATTGGAGCTTCCCTTTCCACCTATCACTATCATGACATCTGCATCCTGCGCTATGGTGCGTGCTTCCGTTTGACGCAGGCGCGTCGCGCCGCAGATAGTGTTGTTCACTGAAACATTGTATCCTTTTTTTCTGAGAATAGCAACTAATTCTTCAAATTTCGTTCCATGAAATGTTGTCTGCGCCACTACGCAGATTTCGCGCCCCGGATCCGCCTCAAATTGCTCCGCTTCCTCGTGAGTTTCTATGACAATAGGCTTATTACAGGGCTTTACGCACCATCCCATAGTGCCTTCCACTTCCGCGTGGCCGTGGTTTCCGATGATGACGATCTGTTTTCCCTCGCGGCTCTGGCTCTCCACGATCTCATGAATCCTCTTCACGAATGTGCAGGTCGCATCCACGACGCGGTCTGCGCGCCGCGTGATCTCATCGAAAATATCCTTGGAGACGCCGTGCGAGCGGATGATCACCGTCCCCCCGTGGATCTCATCGACGTTTGTCACCACGCCAACGCCCTTGCGTTTCAGGTCTTCCACCACGACTTCGTTATGGATGATCGGGCCGAAGGTGACAACCGCGGGCATATTGCCATCCGCGCGTTCAGACTTTATGCCGGCCTCCGGCTCAGTATGATCGGTGTCGCCTTTCCTGCCGGCATCCGGCACAATTTCATCAGTATCACCCTTTACGCCGCTGTCTGGTGCGATTTTCGCAGCTTCTTCGTAGGCTGCGCCGACCGCCTGGGAGACGCCAAAACAGTATCCTGCCGATTTCGCCGTTACGACTTCTAATTTGCCGTTATTTTCAAATACGCCCATTTTATCCCCCATGCCTCAGCGTCAGCTTCCGTCATTCCGCGTTTTCGTTTTATTCCTGCGCGCGGGCAAGCTGCATGATCGCATCGACCACTTCGTCGATCGTCATGTTGGTACTGTCGACCAGTACCGCGTCCTCCGCCTGGCGGAGTGGCGAGTTCTCGCGGGTCATATCCCGGTGGTCTCTTTCCGCGATCTCGGCCTCGATCTGTTTCTGATCCGCCTCAATGCCCTTTTCCTTGTACTCATTGCAGCGTCGGCGCGCTCTTTCTTCTACGCTGGCCGTCAGATAGACTTTGACCTGCGCGTCGGGCAGGACGACCGTGCAGATATCCCTGCCGTCCATGACGACGCTTGTCGTTTTTGCCAGTTCCTGCTGGAGCTCCACAAGTTTCTCGCGGACTGCTTTGACCGTTGAGCTGATGGACGCCATCTGACTGACTTCTTCCGTGCGCAGCAGACTGTTGACATTTTCTCCGTCCAGCAGGACGATCTGCTCCCCGTTCCGGTATTCGATCGTTATTTTTGCATCTTTGCATTTTTTGGAGACAGCATCCACGAATTCCTTGGCGATACTGCCTTTCTCCTCTCCGGCCATTTCCGTGGTGATGCCGCAGCGAAGCAGATAGATTGCCATCGCTCGGTACATGGCGCCGGTGTCGACATAAATGTAAGACATCTCTTTTGCGATCCGCTTTGCGATCGTGCTCTTGCCCGCGCCCGCAGGTCCGTCGATTGCGATGTTCATTACTGTTTTCATATCTGCCTGTTCCTTTCTGAACTTTCTGATTCTGCTGCCTGTTTCAACTGCGCCGCTCGTCGCGCTATGTTCTCTTTCCGTTTTCCAGACCCAGCCGTCTCTTCCTGGCAAAAATATAAGCGGCTTTACCGCCTTGTTATTTATTTAATCTCCATTGCTCTCAGCGGCTGACTGCCCCGCCAGATGACCGGTCGACCAGGCGATCTGGAGATTAAAGCCCCCTGTCAGTGCATCTACGTCAATGACTTCTCCGGCAAAATAGAGTCCGGGGACGGCCTTAGCCTCCATTGTAGAAGGGTCGATCTCCTTGACGGAAACGCCGCCCCGCGTCACTACAGCCTCCGCAAAACCGCGGGTCCCGTTCACTGTCATTGTGATATCCTTGATCAGCGAAGCCATCGCTGCCATTTCTTTTTCATTGATCGTGCGCGCCGTG
>JAFTFD010000005.1 GCA_017449745.1 Lachnospiraceae bacterium | reverse complement strand
CTATTACATTACGGTGGAATCATCCCTGCCTCATGTAAAAAGCGGGCATGCCATTGAGCTTTCCACCATATTCAATCATCCAGAGGAGACTTTCGTTACTGGAAGACAGTTTGATGAGACCTTCGGGAAGACCATGCGGAGAATTTGGGTTCAGTTTGCCAAAACCGGCAATCCCTCCCTTGCGCCTGATCAGTCTCCTGACGGAGAGGCAAAGTATTGGCCGTTGTATGATACAAAAGACAAATATGTACTGGTCTTTGACGAATCCAATGTCCATGCTCAGAAGGAGGAGGAACTGCACATTGTAGATTGGGACAGGACTTATTTCCTGACAAAATATTATGTACTCTGATACCATAAAACGAAAGGAGAATATTAAAATGAGTATGGAGAATAATACACCGGGTGTTACAAGTGACGAGGATGTAGTAAAAAAAGCAGCAGAGAGAATACTGGCGCTGTATGGGGAGAAGAAAAGGATTACTGACGGAAATTACGACAAGTCGCTGGCGGTGAAATGCAAAAACGGCACCTTTGTCGGCAAGAAGTCAGGAAGTGTCATCGCTTACAAGGGCATTCCCTTTGTAGGAAAGCAGCCGGCAGGAGACCTTCGCTGGAAAGCTCCTGTGGACTGTGTGCCGGATGACGGCGTTTACGAGGCTTACTACTTCGGCAGGATCCCCCGTCAGGAGGGAAGCATCGGTCAGGTGGGGTCGTTTTATCCGCAGAGTGAAGAATGCCTGTTTCTGAATGTTTGGAAGGCGGAGAACGCTGGTACGGAGAAAAAGCCGGTCATGGTCTGGATCCACGGCGGCGCTTTTGAGATCGGCTCGACGGTTGAACCCAGAGAGGAGGGCACCAATTTCATACAGGAGAATCCGGATGTCATCCTCGTTTCTGTCGAGTATAGGCTGAATGTTTTCGGCTTCTTCCATCTGTCCCATCTGCCGGATGGAGAGGACTATCCGGATGCCCAGAATCTGGGACTTTTAGCTCAGGTCTTGGCATTGAAGTGGGTCCATGAGAATATCGCAGCCTTTGGCGGCGATCCCGACAATGTGACGATTTTTGGAGAATCCGCCGGTGGTGCAAGTGTGACATTGCTTCCGCTGATTGAAGGTTCCCAGAAAGATTTCCGGCGCGTCATTGCCGAGAGCGGTTCTCCCGTCTTCACGCGGTCTACGGAGGAATCCATCGCCTGCACGAATGAAGTGATGGAGTCCCTCGGCTGCAAGACCGTGGACGATCTGCAGAAGGTCGATGTTGAGAAATTTGTGAAAACTGCAAGTGCCTTGCTGGGCTTACGCGTATGGGCGGAGCGGGACGGCAAAATCCTGCCTCTTGATCCCTATGCAGCTTACGCGGACGGGGCTGCGAAGCATGTGGACT
This sequence comes from Lachnospiraceae bacterium, assembly GCA_017449745.1. Lineage (GTDB taxonomy): Bacteria > Bacillota > Clostridia > Lachnospirales > Lachnospiraceae > CAG-791. Next base: position 1,235 of record JAFTFD010000005.1, on the reverse strand, counting down.
TTCTCCAGGGCTGCAACAAGGATGAAATGGGTTATTTCGTATGGGGCTTTGGACTGGATGGCTACAATGCGTTCACCGATGACCGTAAGGCGAAGAAGCTTGATCAACTGACGGCAGATGAGAAAGCGCTTGTGGAGAGCTATTGCAAGGAAGCGAAGGACATAAGCCCTGAATACACCTGCGACAGCCGCCTGTTTGGATCAGATCGTGTTTATCGCGCCGCTGTTTCGGATATCAGAGAATCAGACAAAAGCGGGCGGAAGAAACTACACATACTTCTTCACGCCGGAATCCGGTACTTCTTTGATTCGTAGTGGACACGCTATTGAGCTTTCGGTGGTCTTTAACCATCCGGAGGACACCCTCGTCACCGGAAGGGCGCTTGATGAAATCTTCTGTAAGACCCTGCGCAGGATGTGGGTTCAGTTCGCCAAGACCGGCAATCCGTCCCTTACGGCGGACATTTCTCCCGACGACAAGGCGAAGGAGTGGCTGCTGTACGACCTGGAGAACAGGCAGGTCATGGTCTTCGATGAGTTCAATATTCATTCAGAGAAGGAAAACAAGAGGAAGATTCTGGATTGGGGCCGAACCTATTTCTTAACCAAATATTATGCCTCTGATCCCTTCGGGCGCATATACGCAGTTTTGATATGTCCCTGTTTCCTCCGCCCTTCGGCAGAGGGAACATCAGTATGAGGAGAACATCTATGAGAGCAGACAAAATCATCAAAAACGCAAAATATTTACGGCTGATCAGAACAACCCGCAAGCTACGGCGCTGGTGGTGAAGGACGGAAAATTTGCCTATGTGGGCGGCGAGGCCGGGCTTTCGGCTTATGAGGGTGAGATCACGGATTTGGGCGGCAAATTCATCATGCCCGGCCTCATCGACAGCCACGTCCATGTGACCTGGCCCATCGGCTTTGAGTACGCAACGATCGATGGGCTCATCGCTTGCTGCGGAAAGCAGGAAGTACTGGACATCATGGCTAAGGTAATCCAGAAAAAGCCCGGTCTGGAACGTTACAGATTCCTCATGGAGCAAAAGTCTTTGAACGGCGAAGAGCTTATGAAGGAGGATTTTGATGCGATCTGCCCGGACAGAGAGCTCCAAATCCAGGAAGCGGAAGGCCACAGCATCTGGGTGAACTCCAGGCTTCTTAAAAGCCATGGAATTACGGACGACACGCCGGATCCGGTGCCGGGATTAAGCTATTATGTGCGAAAAGACG